>JAAYGH010000184.1 GCA_012727825.1 Trueperella sp. | reverse complement strand
GCTCCGACACTCGAGCGGGAGGCATCGGTTCGCGTGGCCGGATCACGCTCACGACAGTGGCCGAATGTTTTCGTAACGGGTGGCCGCATGTTTTCGGAATCACCGGCCGAATGTGTCGGAATACGCATCCTCAAGTCCTACGTTAGTCCACTGCGTGTAATAAGGGTGATCAACGCAAGAATGGAGCGTTCTATTCCACTATCGCTTCTGGCCGAAGGAAAAGCCAACGACACCAGGATTCTTAAGAGCGTAAACGTACTCGCTGCGCTCAAGGTCATACGCAGCACATCCGGGGTATCTCGCGCCGATATCGCGCGCGCTACCGGTCTCACGCCTGCTACAGTATCGAGTGTTGTGTCGATTCTAGTGGCCGCAGGAATCGTACGCGAAACGGGATATGGCGAATCCAGCGGCGGCCGCCCACCTCTACTCTTGGAGTTTAATCCGGACGCATTCTACATTGCCGGTGTCGACCTCGGGGTAAGTAAAGTCATCGCGGTGGTGACCAATCTCGAGGGCCAAGTGGTGTCACGCGCCCGATTGGAGATAGACGCGCACGCCGGGCCGGATGCGATCACCTCGCGGTTGCTCGATGCAGCTCATTCAGCTTTTGCAGATGCAGGCGATGCCGCAGGCAAAATTGCAGGCATCGGCCTTTCGGTCCCAGGCCTGATTGACGCGGAGCGTGGGCTGTCGGTATTCGCGCCCAACATACCCGGGTGGGCGAATATTCACATCGCCCAGAGATTTCGCGACGAGTTCGGGCTCCCGTGCTGGGTGGAGAATGATGCGCGCGCCATGGCCATTGGCGAAGCGATGTTTGGGGCAGGACGCGGATATCAGAACATACTCTGCGTGAACGTGGGCCGGGGCATCGGTGCAGGCATCATAGTCAATGGCGAGATCTACCGCGGCAAGCAGGGTGGCGCAGGCGAGCTCGGCCACATGACCGTGGACCCCAACGGCCCGATGTGCCCCTGCGGCAATTACGGATGCCTTGAGGTCATGGCGGCAGGGCCGTCTATTGCCGCGGCAGCCATTCGAGCAGTGTCATCAGGAGCGCGTACCCGCATACGGGAACTCACCGGTGGGAGGATCGAGGAAATCACCGCGGAGGTAGTATCGGAGGCCGCCAATGAGGGCGATCCTTTGGCGCAAGGGCTGATACGGGAGTCCGGCAGATATCTCGGCATAGGAATCGCAAACGCTGTGAACTTGCTGAGCCCGGACATAGTAGTCATCGGTGGAGGCGTGGCCCGGGCTGGCGACATTCTGTTCGATGAGGTTCGAAAGACTGTACAAAGACGTGCCTTCACCGCAATGGTGAACCTGCCGCCGATTGTCCCGTCAGCCAGGGGTGAAGATGCGAGTTCGATTGGCGCGGCAGCCCTCGTGTTCGAAGAGATGCTGGCCGTGGGCAGGATTACCGATCTCATGCGCGCTACGGGAATGGGTGCTGGCATAAATGGGGAGTGATGTTCTTTTGCGACGTACATGAAGCTCGCGATTCCCCATCGGTCGTTGGCCGCACAGGTGTTCCCGGCAAATTGTGACTACAAGTGATTTTGTTGCTTACCCAAGAAGGAGTTTGAGCCTGTCCATAGAATGTCTTACTAGACTTAGTTCACGACTTCAACATACAGAGCTACTTGTCGCCTTCGCGCGGTGAATACCCATCCATCCGGGACGGGGGGTGATCGAGGGCTACTGTAGCGGCATTGCCTCGGCGGCGGAGCAATTACCCTTGCGTACCACACGATGAAGAGGAGGATGCGAGCGTGAAGAAAGTGCGTTGCCTAGCAGTGATATTGCTCCTGGTGTTCACGGCGTCCGGATTTGCGGCCGGAGCCCCGAAGACCGTGGTTCTCAGGGCCATGACGTGGGATTCGGCCGAAGGCTCAGCATGGACCAGAGCGGTGTTCGACAAGTTCGAGGCAACTCACCCCAATATCAAGATCGAACTGCAGCCGATGCCCGATGGCTACGATGACAGGCTGCTGACGAGCCTCGCGGCAGGCACTCCTCCAGACCTCTTCCTGGTATGGAACTACCCAGCTCTTGCCAGCCTCGGGGGGCTAGCTCCTCTTGAGAACACCGGGATCGACTTCAGCGGGATAAACCCCACTCTGGTAGAGTGGAATTCCTATCAAGGTCACATCTACGGCGTTCCGAAGGACTGGACCACCCAGGTAATATGGTACAACAAGAAAGTGTTCGACAGATACAACGTTCCGTACCCGAAACCTGGCTGGACGTGGGATGACTTCCGCAACACAGCGCTCAAACTCACCCACGTCGACGACAAGGTATGGGGCGTGGCGCTTTCATTCGACGATCCGTACGATTGGCAGAACTGGTTTGTGATGGGCGGAGGCGACTATCTGTCGGCAGACGGCAAGACCATGAAGGGCGTGTTCGACTCGCCGGAGTCCATCTCCGTCATGAAGTTCTTGACAGACCTGATTCTAGTGGACAAGGTCTCTCCATCGCGCTCCCTCCTTTCGGCATCGGGAGGGACTTACGCGATGTTTACCAGCGGCAAGCTTGGGATGATCCACTCTGGAATGTGGCTTCTTGGCTATCTTTCCAGCAAGGGGCTTCCGGCCGATGATTACGGTGCGGTCATAGTCCCAGCGCCTCCAGGCAAGAAGCCTGTAACGATGATGAACGTATCCGGATGGGCGATGGCCGCGGCGAGCAAGCACAAAGCTGAGGCCATAGAAGTACTTAAGTTCCTCGCCCTCGAAGGTGGGCAAACACAGGGCGAGGCAGGCTGGGCTTTCCCTGTGAGCGAGAAGGCCATCAAGGCAACAGGGCTCCTGGACAACCCTGTAACCCGGGTATTCTACGACTCGCTGGCTTATGCCCTGAAGAGCCCAGCGTTCCTCAGGACTCCCGACTATGCAGAGAAGTGCAGCCAGTACGTGAGCGAAGCCTTCGATCAGATCCTGCTCGGAAAGGCCACGGTTGAAAAGGCAATGGCCGAGGCAGTGAGGAAATCGGAGAAGGCGTTCGGACGGTAGTAGCGACAAGCGGGGAGGCATGCCACGCCCAACTGAGGGCCCGGGACATGCCTCCCCTCACAAGGAAAGCAGGTGGAGTCAGTGAGGCGGCTCACGCCAAGAAAGCGCGAGGCGCTCGAAGGTCACTTGTTTATCTCTCCATGGATCGTCGGTTTTCTCGTTTTCACGGCCGGCCCGATCCTGGCTACGCTCTTCATCAGCTTCACCAATTGGCAGGTGTTTGGGATCCCGAAGTGGATAGGGCTTGCGAACTACGTTCGGATGATCCATGATCCATTGTTTTACCAATCGCTGAAGGTGACTGGATTCTTCACCTTACTCAGCTTGCCGCTGGGGCTGTCTGTGGGATTGGCCCTTGCGCTTCTGCTCTTCCAGGACGTAAAGGGCTTGTCCGTTTTCCGCACTATCTTTTATATGCCGTCGGTAGTTCCAGAGGTAGCCACCGCTACGCTATGGATTTGGATCTACAACCCCGAGTTCGGGATCTTCAACTACGTTCTCAGCAAGTTCGGGATATCGGGTCCTGAGTGGCTGTACAGCACTGAATGGATACTCCCGGCTCTGGCCATCATGGGCGTGTGGGGTGCTGGATCGACCATGGTGATCTATCTTGCCGGTCTTCAGAACATACCCCGTGTGTACTGGGAAGCAGCGACTGTGGACGGCGCCTCTAGCTGGCAGAAGTTCTGGAACATCACTATGCCGCTGCTCAGCCCCACGACTTTCTTTCTGTTTGTGACAGGTCTCATCGGCTCGCTCCAAACCTTCACAGCGGGCTACATTATGGGCGGCGGAGGCGGACCACTCAACGCTTCGCTATTCTACACTCTCTACATGTACCAGCAGGGCTGGAAATGGTTCAACATGGGGTATGCAGCGGCGCTCTCTTGGACCCTCTCGCTCATCATATTCGCCCTCACGATGTTGGTAATCAGAGCCTCCCGCGCTCGAGTCAACTACGACTTGATATGAGGTGTGGCGCGTGCGAATAGTGAGGAAGGCCATACAATACGCGATCCTCGTGCTGCTTGCATTGGTGTTCATGATGCCATTCCTGTGGATGCTCTCCACATCTCTGAAGGGCGGCGCCGATGACCTGTTCACGTACCCTCCCCAGATCATCCCGAGGTCCTTCCACTGGGAGAACTACAGGAAAGTGCTTTCGATGTACCCATGGGGGATATTCCTGAAGAACACCAGCCTGATCACGTTTACCAGCATGTTTGCGACACTGCTGTCCTCGGCCATGGTAGCGTTCGGCTTCGCGAGACTGCGCTTTCCAGGCCGTGACCAGATATTCTTCCTTGTGCTTTCGACCATGATGGTTCCATACTACACAACGCTCATACCACAGTACATTCTCTTCACCAAGCTGGGATGGGTGAACACGCTGAAACCGCTCATAGTGCCCAACTTCTTCGGCTCTGCATTCTACATTTTTTTGCTCAGACAGCACTTCATGAGCATCCCGGCTGAGCTAGATGATTCCGCGAAAATCGACGGCGCCAGTACCATGCGGATATTCTGGAGTATCTACCTTCCGCTTGCCAAGCCTGTGCTGATCACCATCGGCATTCTTCAGTTCATGGCGGCGTGGAGCGACTTCATCGGGCCTTTGATCTACCTGCATTCGGAGAAGAACTACACGCTCACTCTGGCGCTCAACACTTTCAGGGGAATACACTACACTGATTGGCACTATCTGATGGCAGGCACCATGATGGTGGCGCTCCCGTCATTGATATTCTTCTTCATCGGCCAGAAGTACATCATTGGCGGAATCACTGTGAGCGGTATCAAGTAGTCTTGCTCTGAAGATGTCTCAAGGGAGTGACGCACCCGTTGACTAACGAGTGGGAAAACCCTGAGCTTACCGGGTACGGACTGGAAGAACCAAGATGCACCACCATTCCCTACATGGATCCTGTGACAGGTGAATGGCACTACCCCGAGCGCTGCATCATGCTTTCTGGGAAGTGGAAGTTCCATTGGTCGGCCAACCCCAGTGTGCGACCGACGCACTTCTTCAGGACAGACTACGATGTATCGGGCTGGCCCGAGATCCTCGTGCCCAGCAATTGGCAATTTCACGGCTACGATATCCCCATCTACACTGATGTGACGTATCCGTTCCAAAACACGCCGCCGAAAATCCAGCCCCATTTCAATCCGGTGGGCTCGTACAGGCGCGATTTCGAGCTTCCAGCCGATTGGGGCGAGCGCCCCATATTCCTGCATTTTGCCGGGGTTAACTCTGCTTTCTACGTGTGGGTCAACGGGTGTAAAGTCGGGTTCAACCAGGGTAGTCACATGCCCGCTGAGTTCGAAATCAGCGCGCTCACGCGTCCGGGCAAGAACACGGTAGCTGTAGAGGTATACAGGTGGTGCGCCGGCAGTTACCTTGAGGACCAGGACATGTGGCGGCTGGCGGGGATCTTCCGCGACGTATTCGTCTATTCGCTCCCTCCGGTACACATACGCGACTTCTCAGTCGCGTGCGACCTTAGCGACGATTACAGAGATGCAGTGATGCGTGTGTCAGCCGAGGTGCGGAATCTATCGCAGCGCGTTTCGGGCCGTCTGATTCTAAGTGCGAGCCTCATTGACCCGTTCGAAAACCGTTGCTGCTGCACACTGAGCGTGCCGGTTGAAGACATCAGTCAGTACCAGTCAAGTCATGTTGAAATGAGCGTCGATGTCGCCAACCCACGCAAATGGACCGCTGAAACACCCGAGCTTTACACGGTGCTGCTTGAACTGAACGACGAAAGCGGCGCCTGCATCCACTCCGTTCGATGCAATTTTGGGTTCCGGGCAGTCGAGGTCCGCGGGGAACAACTACTCGTAAATGGCGTACCAGTCAAGCTAAAGGGCGTGAACAGGCACGAGTTCCATCCTGACATGGGACAGGCAGTTCCTGTCGAGCTCATGTTGAAAGATGCGCGACTGATGAAACAGCACAACATCAATGCGGTTCGGACGGCACACTACCCCAATGATACGAGGTGGCTCGACATATGCGACCTGTACGGCCTTTACGTAATAGATGAGGCAGACATAGAATCGCACGGAGTGCCGTGCACCCCCGGCGTTACCCTGGCCGGAAGGCCCGAGTGGCGTGCTGCCCATCTGGACCGGATAAAGCGTATGGTGATCCGCGACAGGAATCATCCATCAGTGATCATCTGGTCGCTCGGGAACGAGGCGTGCGATGGCCCCAATTTCGAGGCTGCAGCAGACTGGGTACATGCTGTTGATCGAAGCAGGCCAGTTCACTACGAACCCGCGTGGAACGCCCCTTACGTTGATGTGGAATCGCGAATGTACAAAGACATAGCTTTCCTCCAAGACTACGCAAAGCGCGGGCCCGCAAAACCCCTAATTCTGTGTGAGTACGCACATGCCATGGGCAACAGCGTAGGTAATCTCCAGGACTACTGGGACGTCATCGACGCCCACCCATGTCTGGCCGGGGCGTTCATATGGGAATGGGCAGACCACGGCATTCGCCGCACTGCACCCGATGGACGGGAGTACTGGGCATACGGCGGCGACTTCGGCGACGTGCCCAATGACGGCAACTTCTGTTGCGACGGCATCGTGCTCCCTGACCGGACGCTAGAACCGGAAATGGCCGAAGTGCAGAAGGTATATCAATATGTCTCCATAGATCCAGTGGAGCTTACGACCGGCAAGGTAAAGATCCGAAATAAGTACTCATTTGCGAGATTGGACTTTCTCGTGCCCACCTGGGAGCTATCGTGTAACGGCAGAACCGAGCAGCAGGGTGAGTTGCCCTCTTTGGCGCTGGGTCCTGGGGAGTCGGCCGAAGTCACGATCCCTTTTCACATACCCGCCGCCTGCACAGGGGCCGAATACCATTTGACCATACGCTTCGCTCTCCGGGAGGCGACGCGCTGGGCAGAGGCAGGGCACGTAGTGGCATGGGAGCAATTCCTGGTGGATGCAGGAACACCGACGCCCCAGACAGCGTTAACGCTGTCATCCATGCCTGAACTGGACCTACTCGAAACTGAGGCGGCAGTGATCTTCACCGGTGCCTCGGAAGCAGGGCGATTCGAAGTCGCCATCGGTCGGCAAAGTGGAGCAATTGAGCGCTTCACCATTGACGGAATCCAGCTCATCGCGTCTGCGCTGGTGCCGAACTACTGGCGAGTCCCGATAGATAACGACATAGGCAACAAAATGCCTGCAAGGTGCGGAGTGTGGAGACGCGCCGGGCGTGACCGCCGCTTGCTGCAGTTCGCCGTGGAGCGGCTTTGCCCGTCAGTAGCTGTGGTTTACACCCGAGGTTTGCTGCCGGCGGGGAACTCCCGATACTCCGTAGCATATACCATCTTTGGCACGGGCGACGTGGTGATCACGCATTCATTGGTACCTGAAGCACGTCTGCCCGAGATACCCCGTATCGGAATGCAGATGGAGATACCTGGAGAGTTCGGCACTACAACGTGGTACGGACGCGGTCCGCATGAGAACTACTGGGATCGAAAGACAGGCGCTCGATTCGGCGTCTACTCGATGCCCACGGCAGCCTTGTTTCATCCGTATTGCAGGCCGCAGGAGACAGGCAACAGGTGCGACGTACGCTGGGTGGTATTTGCCAGGTCTGATGGAATAGGACTTCTCGCAATGGGCATGCCCACGATTGAGTTCTCGGCATGGCCCTGCACCATGGATGACCTGGAATCGGCGAAACACGTCCATGAAGTGCCGCAGCGTGAGTGGTTCACGGTGAATCTGGACTACCGTCAGATGGGGGTGGGCGGTGACAATAGCTGGGGCGCAAAGCCTCATCCTCAGTATACTCTGTACCCCATGCCGTACACTTACTCCTTTAGAGTCAGACCTTACTTGCCTGTGATGGGCGATCCCTCGGCCATAGCAGCGCTTCGCTTGCCGGGGGCGGGGTCGTAGGCTCCGCCGCGAGCTGCGGAATGTGAAGACTCTTGATTTGGCGGGAGGCGATGTTACGTGAGCGAGGCGACACTTGCGGACCTTCTCAGACTCGACGGAAAGGTCGCTCTAGTTACCGGGGCAGCGTCCGGCATCGGTCGGGGCGTGGCACGCCGGCTGGCGGAAGCGGGGGCTTCGGTGGCGCTACTAGACATAGACACGGCTCGCGGCGAGCAGGCTGCCAGTGAAATCGCGCAGAACACGGGAGCGCGAACGCACTTCGTAAGCTGTAACGTATCCTCGGCCCAAAGCTGTGAACGCGCAGTCAGGCAGGCGGTGGAAGAGTTTGATTACATTGATATCTTGGTCAACAACGCCGGCGTGATTCGACGCAAGAACGTAGTCGATCTTGCCGAAGCTGATTGGGACCTTGTGGTTGACGTGAGCCTCAAGGGCGCCTACTTGATGTCGAAGTACGTGATACCCTACATGCGCCCAGATAGAGGTGGATCCATCATAAACATAGGGTCTGGTTGGGGCCTCAAGGGAGGGCCCAATGCTGCCGCCTACTGCGCTGCTAAGGGTGGAATCGTCAACCTGACGCGAGCCATGGCCATCGATCACGGTCCAGCGTGGATCCGAGTCAACTGCGTATGCCCGGGCGACACGGACACTCCGCTTCTCAGGAGCGAGGCTGTGCAACTCGGAGTCGATACGGACGAATTCATGCGCGAGGCGGCTTCCCGCCCCATCAGGCGTGTGGGAACGCCTGATGACATCGCCAATGCCGTGCTGTTTTTCGCATCGCGGATGTCAACATGGGTTACCGGCGCCACGCTCGTCGTGGATGGCGGAGGGCTCGCCTGACCAAGGGAGGATCTGGCCATGAGTGATATGGTCCATCCATACATACCTAACTCCGTGCCTGAAGTGAAGCGGGAGATGCTCAGAGCGATCGGCGCGTCGAGCACAGAGGAGCTCTACTCCGACATTCCGGAAGAACTCAGGTTCCGCCGGAAGATGAACCTTCCTCAGCCTATTACGGCCGAGTGTGATCTGGTGCGGCACGTCATGGGCATCCTCGGCAAGAACCAAACATGTGAAGAGAACATCAGCTTCCTTGGCGGAGGGTGTGCGAGGCACTACGTGCCTGCGATATGTGATGAAATAAACGGGCGTTCTGAGTTTCTCACTGCATATGCAGGAGAGCCATACGAAGACCACGGGCGGTTCCAGGCCCTCTTCGAGTATCAGAGCCTGATGGCGGAGTTACTCGATGTAGACGTAGTGAATGTGCCGACATACGACTGGGGGCAGGCGGCAAGCACGGCCCTGCGCATGGCTGCAAGGATCGTCGGGCGCAATGTAGCATTGGTATCCGATACCGTGAGCCCGGAGAGGCTGGCGGTGATGATGAACTACTGCACTCCCACTCTGCGGATTATCCCTGTCGCCCACTCCCGAGCGACCGGAATGATGGACCTTGCAGACCTGAAGCGAAAGATCTCGGACGAGACTGCAGCAGTATACTTTGAAAACCCGTCGTATCTGGGACCGATCGAGACCGAAGGCGAGGTCATTGCAGAAATCGCTCATCAGTACGGCGCGCTCCTGGTCGTCGGGACGGATCCTGCTTCGCTCGGGGTAATGGTTCCCCCCGCACGCTACGGCTGCGATCTGGTGTGCGGCGACATCCAGCCACTAGGTATGCACATGCATTATGGCGGAGGCCTGGGCGGCTTCATCGGCTGCCGCGACGAGGAACGGTTCGTGATGGAGTACCCGTTCCGGTTGTTCGGAATTGCCAGGACTTCGGTTCCGGGAGAATGGGGTTTTGGAGACGTTGCCTACGGCCGCACATCCTTCGCCCAACGTGAGGAGGGCAAGGAGTTCGTCGGCACTGCCGCCGCCCTCTGGGGGATCACGGCAGGCGTGTACCTGTCCCTGATGGGGCCGAAAGGCATGCGCGATCTGGGTACAACAATCATGCAGAAGTCACAGTACGCAATGGCGCGCCTGTCCGAGATCCCCGGAGTAAGGGCCCCGGCCTTTGATGCCCCCCATTTCAAGGAGTTCGTCGTTGACTTCAACGGCACCGGACGCACAGTACGGCAGATCAATGAACATCTCCTGGCGCACGGGATCTTCGGAGGTGCTGATTTGTCCCGCGACTTCCCGGAGCTAGGGCAGTCGGCGCTCTACTGTGTGACCGAGGTTCACACCCAAGAGCAACTGGATTATCTGGTAGAGGCGCTCAGTTGCGCTGTAAAGGGAGGTGACTGCCATGGCCAGGGTGCGTGAATTCCATCAGGCAAGGTGGAATGAGCCGATCATCTTCGAGCTTTCCAGGCCGGGAGAGCGAGGCATAGTAGTTCCGGAGGCAGATCCTGGGATCCGAGAGCGGGTTGGCGATGGGATATCTCGCCTTCCCGACAAGATGATACGCCGCGATATGCCGGCGCTTCCCGAGGTGTCCCAGATGCGCGTGCTCAAGCATTACCTGCGTCTATCCCAGGGCACGCTGGGAGCTGACCTCAATGTGGATGTGGGGCAAGGCACATGCACAATGAAGTACAGCCCCAAAGTCAACGAAACGTTCGTGCGATCTCCGAAAGCCTCCGAGCTGCACCCGATGCAGGATGACAGCACTGTGCAGGGAGCCCTCGAGATCATGTACTCGCTCGATCTTTTCCTGCGTGAGATATCGGGGATGGACAAATTCAGCTTTCAACCCGGCGGGGGTTCTGCCGCCATCCTGGCCATGGCGTCCATAATCCGAGCCTATCACGAGGTTCACGGAGAGGCCGACACCAGAGACGAGATAATCACCACGATCTTCTCGCATCCGTCAGATGCAGCGGCGGCTAAGGTTAAGGGCTACAAAGTCATCACCATTCGCGAGGACGAAGACGGCCTGCCCGACTTTGAGTCCTTTACCAGAGCAGTATCGAAACGCACTGCCGGCCTGCTCATAACCAACCCGGAGGACACAGGGATTTTCAACTCGAAGATCGCGCAGTTCACTGCCATGGTTCGCGAGGCCGGCGGGATCTCCGGCTACGACCAGGCCAACGCCAATGGGATACTGGGCATCACCAGGGCACGTGAGGCTGGATTCGATATGTGCTTCTTCAACCTGCACAAGACCTTTGCATCGCCTCACGGGTGCGGCGGGCCGGCATGCGGAGCGCTGGGGGTCACGTCCGATTTGGCAGATTATCTGCCGACTCCTGTTGTTGAAAAGACAGACACTGGCATGTATCGCCTTAAGCACGACCTACCCCATAGCATCGGCAAGGTTCGGTGTTTCCATGGCGTGTTCCCAGTCATGTTGAGAGCATACGCTTGGATCATGAGCCTGGGCGCGGCGGGTCTAGAAGAGGCGGCACGGATTGCTGTGCTCAACAACAACTACATGCTCAAGCGGGTTACCGAGCTTGCAGGGGCCAGCGCGCCTTACGCCGTGGGAAGACGCCGCATCGAGCAGGTGAGGTATAGTTGGGAACAGCTGTATCGGGATACCGGGGTAACAAGTGAAGACGTAACCAGAAGGCTTGCTGACTACGGGTGCCATTTGTGGCAAAGTCATCACCCGTTCATAGTCCCACAACCTTTCACGATCGAGCCGACAGAATCGTACTCCAAAGATGAGCTGGATGAGTACGTTGCCTGCCTGGAACGGGTAGTAACAGAGGCATACAGTAATCCCGAGATCGTCAAGACCGCTCCCCACCGCAGTGTGGTACACAGAATTGATGATAGCTGGTTCGACGATCCTGCGAAGTGGGCCATAACATGGCGCGCATATTTGAAGAAGCATGGATGCGAACGTGAGGGGTGAGCTGTGGAAAAACACACGATTACAAAAGAAGACGGACGTTACCTGATATACTACACGTTTCGAAACGGCTCCGCCAGCGGCAGCGAAAAGTGTGCACCCGCGCCTGGGGGTGCTGAAAGAGAGGTGATACAGGGCCATGTCGGAACTGAGGTGGAACCCGCTGCTCGAAGAGTGGGTCGTGACCGCAACTCACAGGCAGGATAGAACGTTCAGACCTGCGGTGGATTACTGCCCTCTCTGCCCTACGAGCGATCCCAGGTATCCTACGGAGGTTCCGGCGCCCTGCTACGAAGTCGTGGTATTCGAGAATAAGTTCCCGTCCTTCAGGCGCGAGCCCGAGACTCCAACTGTGTCAAGCACCGAGCTTCTGCTCGCGGCGCCTTCGCGGGGGATCTGCGAGGTCGTGCTTTATACTGACGACCACGACGCGACTTTCGCAGAGCTGCCTCTTGAGCGTATCGAGGGCCTCGTCGACGTGTGGGCCGACAGGTATGAGGAGCTAGGTTCGCGTGAGTATGTTGACTATGTCCTGATTTTCGAGAACAAAGGCGAGATTGTGGGGGTCACGCTGGATCACCCTCATGGGCAGATCTACGCGTTCCCTTTCATTCCACCTCGTGTGGGCAAGGAACTGGAGGCGTCATCGAAACACATGGCTGCTACCGGCCGCTGCATATTCTGTGACCTTATGGCTGAAGAGCTCAGGGACGGGCGACGCCTGATTTCTGAAACGAGAGACTTCGTAGCGTTCGTGCCATTCTTTGCAAGATACCCGTACGAAGTGCACGTGATGCCGCGAGCACATGTAGCGTCGCTCTCGGATCTCGATGCCGGTGGGCGCCGAGGGCTCGCCAGAATACTCAAGGACGTAACTGCCGGATACGACAGCCTTTTCGGCTTCTCATTCCCGTACATGATGATCATACACCAAGCGCCGACAGACGGCGGGACCTACAACCACTACCACCTGCATGTAGAGTTCTACCCGCCCCACAGGACACGGGACAAGATCAAATACCTTGCCGGGTGTGAATCGGGAGCTGGAACATTCATCAACGACTCATTGCCTGAGGAAAAAGCAGCGGAGCTAAGAGAGGCGATTCGGCAGGCGGCTGCAATGAACGCGCCGGCCCACGTGAATAGGAGTAAGCGCGATGGCGGTGGAGCGTAAGCACATTATTCGCCAGTTTGAGCTGGCTTTTCCCGGTACGGTGCAGGGCGTGCACATCGCGTATGCGCCCGGGCGGGTGAACCTTATTGGAGAGCACACTGACTATTCAGAGGGTTTCGTGCTCCCGTTGGCAATTGATAAGGGCGTTTCCATAGCGTTCAGGCCACGGGCAGATGGACTTGTACGGCTTTACTCTGTGGATTATCGTGAACGCTCGGAATTCGTTATCGATTCTCCAAGCCGCATCGAGCGCGACTCCGCACACCCATGGAGCGACTACTTCCGTGGCGTAGCATCAGTGTTGCGCACCGACGAGTACGGTTTGCTGGAAGATGGTCGCTCATTGCGCGGCCTCGATGCAGTCATCATGGGAGACGTTCCCCGAGGCAGCGGACTCAGCTCCTCAGCGGCGTTCGAGGTAGCCTCGGCTCTTGCACTGCTATTCGCATCAGGGGTGCCCTGCTCGGAGCTTGGTATGGACGCGACGCACACCCGGAAGCAGATCGCCTTCGCCTGCCGAAAGGCGGAGAACTCATTCGTCGGCGTGGAATGCGGAATCATGGATCAGCTGGCCTCGACGATCGGGCGTGCGGCGCATGCGGTCTTCATAGACTGCCGCACCCTAAACCACGAACTCGTTCCGATGCCCTTAGAAGAAGCAGGGTTGTGCCTGGTAGTCTGCGACACGGGCGTAAGGCGCGAACTTGCCGCTTCTCCGTACAACCTCCGACGCCGCCAAGTTGAGGAGGGAGCAAAGCTCATTGCCGCTGCACTGGGTGATCCAGGAATCCACACTCTGCGCGATGTATCGCGTGAGCAGCTGGATAAGGTCCGCACCGTGCTGCCCACCACTATCAGGGAGAGGTGCGAGTATGTGGTGGCGGAGAACGAACGCGTGGCCGATGCCGTTCGAGCGCTGCGAACAGGTGATTACTCGATTCTCGGAGAGCTAATGTACCAGTCTCACGAGGGCCTTCGCGACCTGTACGAAGTGAGCTGCCCGGAGCTTGATGCAGCCGTGGAGATCGCCCAAGCCACGCCCGGAGTACTGGGCGCCCGCATGGTGGGTGCGGGATTTGGCGGATGTACCGTCAACCTCGTCAGAAAGGAAGCGGTTCCCGCTCTCATTTCGCGCCTACTTGCTCTAGACTTCGGGAATGCCAGGGCATTTGTAGTATCGGCGTCAGACGGAGGCAAGGTTGTTGAATAGTTGGAGGTGATCGCATGCCCCAAGTCTGCGGCAGGCACATGACAGAAACTGAGGCTACACCAATTGCGCTTGAGGTTGAACACAAGCTCGCGAAGGCGCGTGAGCTGATGCGTGCTGAGGGGCTTGACGCCCTCGTGCTTGGCCGCGCCGATAGCTTCGCCTGGATTACCGGAGGCGGCAACAGTCGATGTGTGTCTACCACTGATGCGGGTGTGGCATCGGTGCTCGTGACTCGACATCGGCAGTTCATTCTCACATCCAACGTGGAAGCGGAACGAATCGATGAGGAAGTACTGGGGCATCTCGGGCTTAGCCACACATTTGACATGGTTGCCTATCCCTGGTATGAAGAGACGAACTCGGCAATCCTAAGGATTCTAGCTAAGATGGGAGTGGGCTCAGAGCACCGATATGGCGCCGACTTCGCCCTTCAGGGGTCAAAGCCCGTTCATCCTCTCTTAGTTTCGCTGAGAGTGCCATTCACCTCATGGGAAGCACAGCGTTACTCGAGCATCGGCAGGGGCGTATCTGATGCCGTGGAGCGTGTGTGCTGGCAGATCTGCCCGGGGATGACCGAGCGGGAGATCGCAGGGGCGGTTGCATGTGAGCTGGCGTCGTCGGGCTATACGCCTACAGTCCTACTGGTTGGAGCAGACGACCGAGTCATGGCGCGACGGCATCCAATCCCCACTGACAAGGTGCTCAACCGGTACTGCATGATAGTCGTGTGCGCTCATCTTGGAGGGCTGACCGTGGCGCTGACTCGATCAGTCCATTTCGGGAAACCAGCGGCTAACATAGCCCGAGCGCACTTGTCTGCTGCGCGCGTGCACGCAGCTATGATAGCCGTCACCAAACCCGGCGCTACATATCAGGACGTGATGACTCAAGCCAAGGCCCAATACGAAGCGGAAGGATACCCCGGCGAATGGCGTTGCCATCATCAGGGAGGTCCCATTGGTTATCAGGACCGAGAGTTCCTTGTGGTGCCAGAAGTCACCCAGGGGACTATGCAAGTCAACCTGGCGGTAGCATGGAACCCTTCTGTGACAGGCGCAAAGTCGGAAGACACCCTGCTCTTGCGTTCGGAAGGAGTGGATGTGGTAACGGCGGCATCGACATGCTGGCCGATGCTGGAGATTCCAACGTGCGCCGGCATCGTGAGGCGACCTGACATACTCATCAGATAGCGACTGTTCGTATAGGAGGGCTACAATGCACTCGACCAACGAACTGCTGATGCTGTTCGGTTTTGCCCTGGCGACGTTGACTGTATTCGGGGCGCAGTCCTGCCTGGCGGCAGGCAGGCAATTGCCATCGGATTTTCCGAATCTCCTCGATCCATGCGCTTCGCCTCTTGGAGCGAACCCCGGAAGCCACAATCCGTTCAACACCTTCGCTGACCTCGGCGCATGGCACGGATATGCGCTCCCTGATCCATCCGACCCCGACACCTACGGGTCATTCGTCGGCCCGCTGTACATCCTGCGTTGGCCGTGGTATATGGGGCGCGCGTTCAACAAGATCGAGATCACGGATGTCGATTCGGGCAAGAAAGTTGATCTTACCGAATACAAGCCGGAAGAGCTCGTATGGTATCCCGGCACAATGCGTCAATCTTACGTAGTGGACAACCTCCGCATTCAACTGGAACTGCGATTCGTTACTTGCAGGACATCCATGGTCCGGACATCCATCGTCAACCAGAGTGACCGTGCAAGGCGACTCAATCTCAGCTGGACGGGCACCCTGATGAGGTATCACAAGGCACCTTACAGAGATGCCTTGTCGCTCTCTGCCGAAAGTGACGGCATCGCAGTGAACTTTGCGAATGTGCCTGGATACAGCACAGGCACGGAGCGGTTCGCCGTAAGGTACCCCTTCCCGGTTGAAAGCAGGGTGGACGGCTATACATACACGGTGCAGGCCCCGGGTCACATCGATCTTGCCCCAGGCGGCGAGTGGACATTCGCCACGACATCGTCGCTCACCTTCACTGAAGAAGAGGAGGCAAGAGAGCAGGCAATCTCAGCGACCGTGTTTGCCGACCCCGAGAAGGCGGCGGCCAATGCAGAAACCCGATGGCGCAAATTGCTTGCACGCGCTCTTGCCGACGCTCCGGACGACCCGGAGCTACGGAAGGTTGCAGTTAAGTGCGTCATGACCTTGATCGGCAACTGGCGCAGCGCAGCCGGCGACCTGAAAAGAGACGGGATAGTCCCTTCCATCTCCACGTCGTATTTCGCCTCCGGCTTCTGGGCATGGGATACCTGGAAGCAGGCCGTAGCCGTGGCGCATTTCCATCCGGAGCTAGCTCAGGAGTCGATTCGGTCGATGTTCGATTTCCAGATCGAACCTGACGACCCTTCCAGGCCGCAGGATGACGGCATGATCATAGACTGCGTCTTCCAGAAGGCCGATGAGAACAATGATCGCAACTCAAAGCCTCCACTCGCTGCATGGGCTGTATGGGAGGTGTACAAGAAGAGCGCAAACGTGCGGTTTCTCTCAGAGATGTACCCGCGCCTGCTGAGATACCATCGTTGGTGGTATTCCAATCGTGACCACGACGGCAACGGCATAGCAGAGTACGGCGCTACAGTCCATCCCAAGCATGTCGACCGCAACGCCGTGATAGAGGCTGCGGCATGGGAAAGCGGAATGGACAATGCGCCACGGTTTGACGGCGACTATGACATCAACGTTCTCGAAAACCGAAACGCACAGGGTGTGCTGGTAGGGTACTCCCTGTCGCAAGAATCGGTCGATCTCAATGCCTATCTGTATGCAGAGAAGGTGTATCTTGCGAAGATCGCCAGGGAACTGGGATACGATGCAGACGCTGCCGTGCTGGAGGAAGAAGCCCTGTACGTGGCCGATTTCGTACGCACGCACATGTGGGATGAGAAGACGGGTTTCTTCTACGATATCGACATCATCACCAAGCGTCCGCTGGTCGACAGAGGCAAAGGAATTGAGGGCGCCATTCCCCTTTGGGCAGGACTAGCTCGGCCGGAGCAAGCGTCGCGAGTCCGCGACGCGCTCATGAATCCACACATGTTCAACACCACAATGCCGTTTCCTGCAGTATCGGCTGATAACCCCAGGTACTCCCCGGAGAGGTACTGGAGAGGCCCTGTATGGCTCGATCAGGCATACTTCGCTATAGAAGGCCTGAGCAGGTATGGCTATGCAGACGATGCAAAGCACATGGCCCTGAAACTCATACATGCCGCAGACGGGCTCGTGGGCAACGGCCCGATTAGGGAGAACTACAACCCCGAAACAGGCACCGGACTCAACGCGACCAATTTCAGCTGGTCCGCTGCGTGCTTCTACCTCCTGGTCACCAAGTACATGAGTCGAAACTGATACCAATCGGAGGTGATGCCCCGGACTCTCGGCATCCTGGCATCTCGGCGTCTCAGCCCAGCGTCTGCCACTATCGCGATGAATAGGAGGATAGCCCCATGAGATCGAATCGTCACGCGCTCTTGCTTACCTTGACAGTCTGTCTCATGCTTGCAGTTGCCCCGGTCCTTGCTGCCCCGGCTAAGCAACCACTGGTTGTCAACTCCTACTACAGCGACCCGGCGTCAAGCAAGGCATTCGAGCAACTTGTGGCCATGTTCTCAAAGCAACACCCTGAATACGAGGTCACGGTGAACGTGGTTGCCCATGAGGATTTCAAGATCCTGATCAGAACTTGGCTGAACTCCGCTGACGCTCCCGATGTGGTAACATGGATGGGCGGCGAACGCATGAGGTACTTCGCGCGAAAGGGTCTCCTGGCTCCGGTGGACGCAGTTTACGCGCCCAGCGGATTCGACAACCAGGTGGCGCCGGCGTTTCGCAATGCATGCAGCTATGACGGCAAGCTCTACCTGGTTCCGCGAGACTTTGAATGGTGGGCGGTGTACTACAGGAAGTCCATCTTCGAGAAACACAAGATCCCTGTTCCTCAAACCTGGGAGGAATTTCTCGATGCCTGTGAGAAGCTGAAGAAAGCGGGCATAACCCCGATCGCGATCGGCACGAAGAATGTGTGGCCCGCAGCAGGCTGGTTCGGAGCGTTCAATCTCAGAGTGAACGGTCTCGACTTCTACCAGGATCTCTGCGACGGCAAGATTGCCTATACCGACCCGCGCCTCAGGAATGCTATGGAGTACTGGAAAGTCCTCCTCGAACGTGGCTACTTCCTGGACAACCATTCTTCTTATGGGTGGCGGGAAGCGGCCGCCTTCATCTACAGAGGCGAGTGCGCGATGATGCTGATGGGCTCTTTCATTACCGATGACATTCCTGCAAACCTCGCCGACGACTTCGCGTTCTTCAGGTTCCCAGTAATCCGAAAAGATGTAGGTCTTTTTGAGCAAGTGCCCGTGAACGGATTCATGATCCCGGCCAGAGCGAAAAACAAGGATTCCGCAGTAGCTTTTCTGAAGTTCATGGCCTCCAAGGAAGCCCAGGACTTCGTTGCAAACACACAATCTTATCCCGTGGTGTACAAGGGATTCAAGTCACAAGACCCGTACCTTCAGAAAGGTTTCAGCCTTATCTCCGAATCCGATGGCGTCATGCAGTTCTACGACATCGACACTGATCCAGAGATGGCCGACATCGGCATGAACGCGTTTGTGGAGTTCATGATGTTTCCAGCAAGGCTCGACACGATCCTGAAAAACCTTGAGGTTCAGCGGCAGAGAATCTTCAAGTAAGACGGCGCGGGCGGAGGAGCGGTTTCTCCAATCCTCCGCCCTTCTGGCGACTTGCATCGAGCACTGGAGGTGGGCGATAGTGAAGCGCGATCGCTGGACGCCCTATGTATTCCTGGCGGTGCCAGTTGTGCTGTACATTGTGTGGGTGATCGCCCCGATCATCCAAACCATGGTGCTGAGCTTGTCAGACTGGGACGGAGTGTCAGCGGCCTTCAATTTCGTTGGGCTTGACAACTACAGGAGGCTCGTATCGGATCCGTACTTCATCAGGTCTCTGAAGAATAACGTAAGCTGGATAGTGGCGTTCGTGTTTCTGTCGCTTCCTATCGGACTTGCAATGGCTATGCTCTTCAACACAAGCATGCCTGGAAGCAACGTGTTCAAGACCCTGATTTATCTTCCCATGACGCTGTCATTCGTCGTCGTCGGGCAGGTGTGGTCATGGATCCTGGAACCCAAGTACGGAGCGTTCAATACCTTCCTCCGCCTCGTTGGGCTCGGTTCGCTTGCAAGACCATGGCTTTCCGACCCCAAGATTGTCACGCCCTCAATAATCGCCGCTGCACTGTGGCGGCAGGTGTCGTACGCAATGATCCTCTTCCTCGCCGGCCTCCAAAACGTGCCTCGGGAACAGGTGGAAGCAGCGCTTGTGGACGGGGCCAACGGCTGGCAGCGCTTCATATACGTAATTCTTCCGGCGCTTTGGCCATCCACAGTCGTGACAATTACAGTGAGCATCATCGACTCTCTCAGAGCTTTCGACATCGTACACGTGCTCACGCGCGGTGGACCATTCTACTCATCAAGCGTCATCGCCAACTACATGTACATTCAAGCATTCAACAACTACAGGATGGGATACGGCAGCGCTATCGCCGTAGTGCAGTTCCTCATAACTCTAGTCTTCATACTTGCATATCTCGCCTCTGCCCTTCGACAGGAGGTTGACTACACGTGAGCCGAAAGGTCGTCTTCTACGCTGTTGCCATATTGCTGGTTATCGTATGGCTCGTTCCGTTCATAATCGGGGTGTTCACATCTTTCAAGTCCATGGACGAGCTGCTCCTCAGCCGGAACTGGTGGAGCCCGCCGGCAGAATGGCACCCGCGCAACTACGTCACTGCCTGGGTCGAAGGAAACATGAGCCGCTACTACGTGAACACGTGCATCATAACGATCCCGTCGGTTCTCGGCGCGCTCATGGTATCAAGCCTCGGGGCATTTGCACTCGCCTGGTACCGGTTCAGGTTGAGGACACCCATCCTACTTCTGTTCGTGGCAGGAATGCTCGTTCCCGCGCAAATGCTGATGATACCCGTATACAGGTTTTCCGTTCGTACTGGGCTGTACAACACCTATTGGGCCGTAATCTTGCTCAACATAGCCTTCGAGTCGGGGTTCTGCACATTCTGCCTGCGCAACTTCATGCTAACGATCCCCCGCAGCATATTCGAGGCGGCGCAAATCGACGGCGCCAGCCCTTTCCGGATCTACGCAAGCATAATGCTCCCTCTCGTGATTCCCGCCATGGCTGCCATCGCCATCTTGGAATTCACATGGGTCTGGAACGACTACTTGTGGAGCCTGGTACTGATCCAAAGCGACAAGCTGAAGCCAGTCACGCTTGGCCTTGCCAACATGCAGGGCAAATACCTGACCAACTGGGCAGTGATAGCTGCGGGAGCAATGGAGGCAGCTATCGTACCTATAATTGTGTTCCTTCGCTTCCAGAAGTACTTCATAGAAGGCCTCACCGTCGGAAGCGTGAAGGGTTAGGCTGCAGATGTTTCCGACACAAGCGACCTCGCAATGGGCTGTCGGGTCATGCCTCTTGTGCTCGTCACCCCTGGAGTAAGCCGCCTCTCCAAAATCAACTATGGTGTCGACAGTATCAATGGCATGCTTTATTATGTTGATGCATGTCTTAATAAGATAACCGTTAGCCGCTCTATCCGGCTTCTTCCAGATAGCCGTTAGCTGATCTATCCGGCTTCTTCCAGATCCACTCCCCGACTTGTGAGGTACTGGGTCAGCGCCTCGGTG
>JAAYGH010000183.1 GCA_012727825.1 Trueperella sp. | reverse complement strand
GAGCTACCCGCTGCAAATATTGGCGCTCCGATACTTCCGAGCGTGCCGTACACCGCGAGGGAGGCGAAGGAACGACCTGCTCCGAGGCGCCAGCCGACGAGGACGACGGCGAGGGTCTGCATCGTGATAGGTACCGGTTTGAACGGAATCGCGATCTGGGCTGCAAGCGCCACGATCGCCGTACCGATCAGTACCGCAAGCACGTTGCGAGCGATACCGGCTGCGGTCCACTGCGTGGCGATCGCGTTGCGCGGTGCGAGTAACGGCGCGTGGGTCTGAGCATTGCGAATGTTCATAGATCTAACTTTCGATTGAGTCAATTGTGGACGAAAAACTAGGAGGTGGAGGCGACGTGCCCGCCATCAAGGTGGACGATCTGACAGACAGCGATTGCGTAGTCGCCGTCGTGCGACAGTGAGACCAGTGCCGTGGCCCCCGGCACCGACGCCGCAAACGCCTCCGCAATGTCGCCCGTCAACGCAACGAATGGGCGCCCGTACGCATCGCCAGCAATCTGGATGTGCGCCATGTCGACCTTGTCGGGAACGACGACGGGTGGGCGGCCGACGAGCACACTCGACCATGCTTTGATGAAGGCTTCCTTACCTGCCCACCGGGCGGCGAGGTGGTGTGCTTCATCGAGGCCTGTCTCCGCTGCTCTGCGCCGGGCGGCGCGCCGTTCCGATGAGGCAAACGACTCTCCAAATCGGGTGCCCGGTGAGTTGAGCTGCTCGGTCAGGGCCGGGATATGAACGAGGTCCACACCAAGCCCCACCGCGTTCATGCCCGCCGAGGTGGCTGGGGGAGGGAAACGGAGGCTTCCCTCCCCCAGCCGGTGTGAGCGGTCCGCTTGATCAGCCGGCATAGAATCCGTCCGCGCCCAGGCGCGCATCGGAATCGAGGAGCATCGCGGCTTCGACTTCGTGGCTGTCGTAATCCGCGGAGTCATCCTTGAAGCGACGGCCAACAATCGGCTGGTACAACCCGCGTCGGCCAATCATGCCCTGCTCGAGGTGGCGTGCTCCGGAGCGCATACGTGCCTCAGCCCGTTTGCGCCACTCATCCGCAGCCTGACGACCATGTTCGCGTTCCACAGATGCCTCGAAAGCACCGGGGTGCACGAACGCCATGATCGACGAGACGTGGCCGAAGCCAAGCGAGGTGGCTAGCGCCGCCTTGATCGGTCCGCGCTTGCCGAGGTTGAGTGGATCACGCAACCACACGAAGTAGTCACGTTCGTGGAAGACGGGATCGAGGTTGTCGAGCGAACGGTTCGCCGGAACGATCCCGTTCTGGAACACCTGCGTGAGACCCGCAATCTGGAACAGCGCCGCGCCACCCTTCGAGTGACCCGTCAGCGTCTTTTGGGAAATGACGTGCAACGGGTTGCCCGCAGTTCGGCCGATCGATTTTGCCAGGCGATCGTGAAGCTCTGCCTCATTCGGGTCGTTGGCGTTCGTGGACGTGTCGTGCTTGGACAGCACGGCGATGTCGTCCGGTGTCACACCGAACTGTGCGAGGTCGCGCGCCAACTTCGAGTCCGGGCCACCTCGGCCAGCTGCCAGCGCACCGAGTCCCGGAGCCGGGATGGAGGTGTGGGCACCGTCCGCGAACGTCTGGACGTATCCAACCACGCCGTAGACCGGTAGTCCCAGCTCAAGCGCCAAATCACCGCGTGCGATGAGGACGGTTCCTCCGCCCTGACCTTCCACGAAGCCGCCGCGGCGCAGATCGCCCCGGGCGAGACGGCCGAGATCTTCGCGCGCGAGGGCGCGGGCATGATCGAGGAAATGGCCCTGTGCAGCACGGACGCG
>JAAYGH010000182.1 GCA_012727825.1 Trueperella sp. | reverse complement strand
GTCGACGACGGTCCCGCGATTTTCGTCGGATTCCCGGCGTTCTTCGGTGAGCTGTTCTTCGTGGCGCGAAGCGGACGCGCGCGGCGATGAGCTGATGTCGGGTGCACGCCCACGTGTGCTCTGCGAAGACTCCTCGTTTCTCATGGACCTATCTTCTCACTTTCACATGAACACAAAACACGTCGTCATCATACGGTACCGCTACCCATTGGCCTCTGACGTTCGCACCGAGCGCTCACGCATCGCGAGGTTGGAAGTTCACACTCTTGACTCTGTGCCAGTACCACCCCGCCGCAAGCACATACGTGATGGTCAACCCAACAAACACACCCGGGGACCAACCCGTGTCCGGTAGTGCGAGCGCCGCGAGCACTGCTGCGCCGACGAAGGCGGCGTTATACATCATGTCGTAGAGCGCGAATGCGCGCCCACGGTAGGCATCGGCGGTGTCCGCCTGAACGATGGTGTCGACGGCAATTTTCGCGCCCTGCACCCCAAGTCCGAGCAAGATCGCAGAGACGAAAATGAGTGGCGCGCGATACGTCATGATGAGTAGCCCCTGGGAGACGACGGATACACCTAGGCAGGTCATGATCCACGTCGAGGGCAACATCCACTGGTACATGGTTGGTGTCAAAACAATTGCGAGGCCATTACCGATGATCGACACTCCAGCCACGAGGGCGAAGGTTGCAAGTCCGGCGTCGGCGTCCATGGGATCGGACAGCAAGTTTCGTGAGATGAGCAGCAGAGCAATGAAGTTCACGCCGTACAGGAAGCGGTGGATTGCCATGATGCCGAGCCCGTACATGGGTGTTCCGCGCCGAGTGAGGTAGACGACGGCGTCGGCCATTTTGCGCAGGACATTACGGAATTCTTGCGTGAGGCGCGTCGTGGGCCTCTCGTCCGGACCCAGCTCCCAGCGGTCCAGCCGCAACGCCAACATGGCGGCCACGCCAAAAATGATCGCAGCCATGACCAGCGCAATCGCGTTTCGCACCGCATCGGCGGAGACCCAATTGAGCACGAGCCCAAGCGCTCCACCAACTACCGCCGATACAGATCCGAGCGTCGGTGTAATCGAATTCGCCATCACCAGCAGGTGTGTGGGCAATGTGTGGGGTTGACCAGCTGAAAGCCCCGAAAGTAAAAACCGATTCACTCCGAGAGTGACGAGTGCGATCACGTAGATCACCCAATGCGTGGGCACAAAGTAAATGAGCACAGCCAAGATGAGCGCGAGGACAACGCGCACAAGATTCGCGTAGCGCAACACGTCTCGCCGACTCCACCGGTCCAGCAAAGGCCCTGCGAATGGTCCCACGATTGTAAAAGGCAACAGAAGGACTGCGAATGCGGCCGCTACACCGCCCGCGGTTGTCGCGTTTTGAGGATTGAAGAAAAACAGGGTGGCAAGTCCAATTTGAAACATGCCGTCGCCAGCCTGTGAGACCAATCGAATAGCGAGGAGCTTGCGATATTTCGGATACTGCATCACTCGCTTCAGTTGGTCGACTAACCCCAGCTTCTCAGCCAATTCCTCGCCGAGATCATCAGCGAATTCATCGTCGGGCGTGGGGTCATCACTCATGAAATCTCCTGCCGCCCGGCCCACCAGGCAAGAAGGCGCTTCGTCGCTTCTTCCTCACCAAGCGGACCTTCCTCCATCCGGAGCTCCAACATATAGGCTCGCGCCTGCCCCACCTCGCGGCCGGGCCTCAGGCCAAGCAACTCCATGATCTGCGTGCCGTCCAGATCTGGACGGATCGAATCAATTTCTTCCTGTTCCTTGAGCTCGGCGATCCGACCCTCAAGATCGTCCATACCCGCAGCAAGCCAGCGTGCCTTCCGCCGGTTCTGAGTGGTCACATCTGCCCGGGTCAGCCGGTTGAGCCGTTCGAGGAGCGGACCCGCATCTGTGACGTATCGGCGCACGGCCGCGTCCGACCACTTCTGTTCACCGTAGCCGTGGAAGCGCAGGTGCAATTCCACCAGCCGTGCCACGTCCTTCGTCGTCGCCTTATCAAAACGAAGGTGGCGCATGCGCTTGCGCGTCATACGTGCACCCACGATGTCATGCGCGTGGAAGGATACGGTCCCGTCCTTCTCAAACGCGCGCGTGGAAGGCTTGCCAATATCGTGCATGACGGCTGCGAACCGCAATACGAAATCCGGGCCCGGAACAGGCCCGTCGGAATCGGTTTCCAATGCAATTGCCCGGTCGAGCACGGTGAGCGTGTGCTCGTACACATCCTTATGACGCCCGTGCTCGTCCACCGTTTCTTGCAGATCCGCCAGTTCCGGGAGCACGACGTCGGCAACTCCCGTTTCGACCATAAGTTCTAGGCCGGCACGTGGATTGCGTCCGACGATGAGCCGTTCCAGTTCAGCCTGCACGCGCTCCACCGAGACGATCTGTAGACGATCGGCCATGTCGGTCATTGCCTTCATGACGGTCTCGGAGACATAGAAATTGAGCTGCGACGTAAAGCGGCAGGCACGCATGATTCGCAACGGATCGTCGTCGAAGGACTGTTCCGCCGGTGCGGGCGTATCCAACACGCCGTCAATCAGGTCGTCCAATCCGCCAGTCGGGTCCACGAGTTCCAGTTCGGGGAGCCGGACGGCCATCGAGTTCACTGTGAAGTCGCGGCGGGTCAGATCACCCTCGAGCGTATCGCCGTACACCACCTCGGGTTTACGTGACGATGGAACATAACTTTCGGTGCGGTAGGTCGTCACCTCGACCACGAATCCATCGCGAGCCGCACCGATCGTGCCAAACTCTTTGCCGATATCCCACGTCGAATCAGCCCACTTATCGAGCAGCGCGTGCGTGTCGTCGGGACGCGCCGACGTCGTGAAATCAAAGTCATGAACGGCGACGCCAAGGAAGGCATCGCGAACTGGACCACCAACCAATGCCAATTCGTGACCAGAACGTGCGAAAATAGATCCCAGTTCAAGAATTGCCTGTGGTAGCTCGGTCAAGGTCCGCTGTCCTTGCGCGAGCAGCTGGGCACGCTGATTGACGTCAGTGTTAGCCGTCGTCTGATGGGAAGTGGTTTCGCGTTTGTTGTGCACCCCTTAAGGGTGCCAGAAAAGCAGGCGCGAAATCATTCCCGCAGACCTAAATCACTACAGTAGATACTTATGTCGAGAAGATTTCCGGGCCCTCCTCCGAAGGGTCCACGCCGAAGACGCCCCGTGGTTCGCCACCGGCGTCAGTTGCCTGTCGTCAACGAGACGTCGGCTGGTGGCGTGATCGTCTCGGTTCAAAACGGACACGCCTATGTTGCGGTTATTGCGCGCAGGAACCGAGGCGGACGCCTCGAGTGGTGCCTGCCCAAGGGTCATCTTGAGGGTACGGAAACTGCCGAACAGGCAGCGGTGCGTGAAGTGGCAGAGGAGACGGGCATTTTCGGGCGAGTACTATTGCACCTGTCCTCCATCGATTACTGGTTCTCAGGCACGGATCGCCGCGTCCATAAAGTTGTCCACCATTTCCTCCTCGAGGCACTTTCCGGTGAGCTGACTGTGGAAAACGATCCCGACCAAGAAGCCGAAAGAGTTGAATGGGTGCGGATTGACCAGGTTTCGCCGCGGCTCGCATACCCCAACGAACGTCGCATCATCGGAATGGCTCGCGCGCTACTCTACGGGGACGACCAGTGACTCGCGCTCTGGGAGTGCTCAGTATTCTCGCACTCGTCACGTCCGTGGGTGCAGCAGGCCTATCTGCGCCAGCTTTTGCCACTACCAGGGATACTGGAGCCACCTCCGATACTGGAGCCACCTCCGATACTGGAGCCACCTCGGATACTGCACCTAGGGCGGATATTGCACTCACCTCCGACACCGGAGCCGCGGAGAGCGGTGCCGAGCTGAGCACCCTTGAAATCACCGATATTTCCGATCCCGTATTGGAGGTCGGCGACGATCTGACCATCACAGTTACCTACACCAACAACGGTCCCGAGCACGTCACCATCACGGAGTTTGAGCTCTTTGCCCAAGCCTCCACCGCTATTTCCGACACGTCCGTGTACTACTGGATGCAGGGCGTCACCCCCGCCACCCTCGTCGCCGCCACCGCCGCCGACGAACGGGTGTCTGCCGGCGCCACCACAGACGTCACGTTCACCATTCCCCGCGAGGAACTGCCGTGGGCGACATCCGAATTCACATGGGGACCGCGCGGCATCGAAGTTCGCGCAGTCACCGATTCGGACACGGTGAGCGACCGGACGATGATCGTGGCAGCCACCGACCATCCGATCACCCCCTACCCGATCACCGCCGTCGTGC
>JAAYGH010000181.1 GCA_012727825.1 Trueperella sp. | reverse complement strand
GATGTCGAAGCCGAGCGGCTCGATGTTGCGTCGGAATTTCTCCATGGCACGCGGATCGACGTCGTACACGCGCAGGGATTCCATGCCGAGTGCGCCGCGCATAGCAAGCGTCTGGAACTCGGCTTGCGACCCGGTGCCGATCAGTGCGTGGACGCGCGAATCTCGGCGCGCTAGTCGCTGCGCAACGAGCGCAGACACGGCCGCGGTACGTAGCGCAGTCAGAATGGTCATCTCCGCCACGAACGTGGGGTAGCCGTTGTCGACGTCGGCGAGCATGCCGAACGCTGTGACCGTTTGGAATCCGCGTGCAGGGTTAGACGGGTGGCCGTTGACGTACTTGAATGAATATTCTCGACTGTCTGAAATCGGCATGAGTTCGATCACCCCGATTGGCGAGTGGCTGGCGACGCGTGGGACCTTCTCGAATGCATCCCATTGGCGGAAATCGTCCGCAAGATATCTCAGCATGCCGGACGTAATGTTCTCGATACCGGTGTCAAACGCCCAGCGGGCCATGTTCGTGACATTTACGAAGGTCGTCATTAGATTTCTCCTTATGTGCCAGCGCCGTTGCTGGCCGTTGGAGAAAGCGTACACATGCGTGCGGTTGCCGGCTAGAGCCTGAGCTGTATCCTCCGGTGCCGATCGCGTGGCTTAGATGAAGTTTGGCGTCTTTGCTTTGGGTTCGGCGTCGGTGAGCTGCACCGGCGAGATCGTGCAGGAGATCTGGCCGCTCAGTCGGTAGACAAGCGCAACGGCCGTGAAAACCATGGCGATGACGCCGAGCCACGGCTGGACCGGGGCAAACCAGGTGATCGCGCCCGAATAGCCGAGCGCAATGAGGGCAATCTTGTTGCAGACGGGGCAACCGACTGCGAACCAAGCGAGCACTCCACCAGCGGTACCGAGGGCAGTGGTGCGGCTTTCGGATTTGCTGTCCATCTGGGGTGTGCCCTTGACGTAGGTGGCAACGAGCATTCCCATGAGTATCGACGTCATGATCCACACGGGGTAGTTCCACCACACGGGAGGGATATCGCGTCCGAATACGGGGTTCGGGATGAGGACGGTGGCGAATCCGATGAGAAGGGCGGAACCAACACCGGCGAGAACTGCCATGGTCCACTGCCGCCTCGTCCATAGGCGCAGTGCTGACATTGCTTGTTCAAGTCTTAAACGCATGTGGATCAGAATACCCCGTGGGGTATCTAAAAGCGACCCCGAGATGTCGGCGTTCCCGTGCTAGGAATCCTTGCGCGTGTATTCAGCGGTCAGATGGTTCTCCATGGGCACGCCCACCGCGGCCATGCCCATGGTGGAGCGGAGGTGATCGGCGTCGAGGGTGAAAGTTCGTTCGGTGGCATCGATGTGCTTGGCTGTGGACGAATTTTGGACCTTCCCCGTCAGCTCCATGTGGAAGCCGGCGCCGGTGTCCTCGATAGTGCCTTCAAGGAGCTCGGTCTGACCCGTGGGCAGTGCGAGAATGAACTCGATTGTGCCGTTGCCGGGAACACGCAGATAACCGGTCTCGGTGTGCATGGGTGCGCCCTCGGTATTCCATGTGCGCTGAATGTAGTGCAAGAACGGCTTGCCAATGTTTGTGAACGTAATTTCCTCGCGGTACTCAAAGGTCGTGATCGTGGAGTAAACCCCCACGCCCGTGCCCTCCCACGTGCCGACGAGTGCTTCAACAGGTTTGAGATTATCGCTAAGTTCCATACCCTCACCATAGACCTTCGTGAGTGTTGGAACGGGGTTTAATCGTCGTCGGCGGGCAGGACGCGGGCTTTGGGGACATGCGGGATCTCGTCGAGTGGGGTGTCCGGTTGGTTCAGCGTGCGGTAGACCGACCACACAATAGCCATGATCGGAATGGTGATCACAGCGCCGACAAGGCCGCCAGCAAAACCGCCCGCGGCCACGCCAACAGCGACGACGGCCGGGTGCAACGAGACCTGTTGCCCCATGATGAGCGGCTGCCACAAATTACCTTCAAGCTGGCCGATGAGCGCGATGCCGATTCCGACGACCACGAAGTCGGTCACGCCACCGGATGCGAGAGCCACGATCATTGCGATGACCATCGCGGCAGGGGCGCCAACGAGCGGAATAAATGTGCCGATGAGAACGAGCACGGCAAGCGGTGCGGCGAGCGGGACTCCCACAATCATTAAGAAAATGAAGGCGAGCACGCCATTGATGAGGGAGATGATCACCGTGCCACGGGCGTAACCCGAAAAGGCCGTCCACGCCGCGAAAGCCCCGAGATTGACGCGCTCGCGGTTGCGATCGGGGAGCAAGTTGAGCACCCACAACCACATTTGCGGACCCTGTGCCAGGAGGGTGGCAGTAACGAATAGTGCCAGCGCGAGAATGGTGAGGATAATGGCCACCTGGCCGGCATTGGTTGCTACCGTGGTTGCAACTTCACCCGCGTTCGACTGAACCCAGTCCGTTCCTGTGCTGACCGCGTTGCCGATTGCCTCTGTAATCTCTTCTCGAGTGATATCGACGGGGAGTGGACCGTCGGTAAAGAAGTAGAGGATATCCTCTACGCCTTCCTCGAACTGCGCGGCCAGATCTTGCCATTCATTGGCAACCGAGAAGACCACGTATGTGAGCATTCCGCCGAACACGAGGAATCCGAATATTAAGGCAAGAGCGGTGGCGAGGAAGCGCGGAATGTACTTATCCAGCCATTCGACCATCGGATGTAGAACCGAGGTCAACACGAACGCTAAGAAGACACCGAGGAACACCTCGGACG
>JAAYGH010000180.1 GCA_012727825.1 Trueperella sp. | reverse complement strand
GTACACGCTCTCGGCGTTGTTTGAGGCCGCGCGGATCATCGATGACGACGGAATTTCGCGAGGAATTGTTTGTGTTGCGACACCGGCGAGCTCACGCCCGAGATCGGTGATCTCAAGGGTGCGCGGTCGCCGAGGGTCGCGAACGATGCACTTGGCGTCTTCCAAGAGATCGAGCTGGTACTTCACTGACGAGGGGGACTTCAGCCCGACTACCTGACCAATTTCGCGAACGGTGGGTGGGTACCCGTTTGCGGAAAGCTCGGCGCAGATTGCGCGCAGGATAGAGCGTTGGCGATCGGAAACTTTGACGTTGAACATTGGTCCTCCTGACCGGCAAAAAGTTTGTCGGAGCCTCGCGTTTAACTTGTGGTAAGCCTATCGGGCATATCGCAGTTGTTCAAACATGTGTTCTAACGCGTGTCGAACAAAGGTTCTGGACTTCGCAGGTGCGTTCGGATAGTATTCAAACAGACGTTCGACGAACAGGTGTTCGAGGAGGAAGCATGACCGCACTTCATTTAGACCAGAGGGCCCCGCGTCACGGGTCTGCGCGTTTACGTACGGTTTCCCAGGGAGTTGCAGTGCCCCACGCTCCGGCAGTGCGCCCGGACCGGCCGCATTCACGTAGGGGCGCACTCCATGCTGTTCTCACTCCACCGTCAGCGGACGGCATCGATGTCACGGCTCATTGGGCCACCAAACCAGTTGGCCGTCCAGCACGGGCACCCGAACGCAAGCCACTAAATCGCTCTCAGGTCAGTGCCGCTATTCGTGCCCATGAGCGCCGGGTCTATTACGGCGTGTCGATTGCATTGACTGTTATAGGTATGGTCATGGCTTTTGCGCTCGGAATTTTCCTGTATGCGGCACTCGGATTGGGGCTGCAGGCGGGGGACGCGATTACCGTGGTGTCCGGAGATACGTTGTGGTCGATCGCGGCGGCGATGGGAGCGGATCTTCCTACAGTTCAGGTTGTTCGTGATATTTCCGAACTCAACGCACTTGATGGTGGATCGATTGTCGCAGGCATGGAACTTGTTTTGCCGGCCTACTAAACCGACCTCATCACAACGTTGTGAGCATGCACGCGGTGCTGAAACATCGGGGCACACTCCCGTTGTTTGAGTAATGGCCATTCGGGGCTGTAGTTTAATGAATATGTTCTGTCCCTTTTGCCACCATGAGGATTCCCGCGTCGTTGATACCCGAACGAGTGACGATGGTCAGGTTATCCGCCGCCGCCGAGAATGCCCGGCCTGTACCCGCCGATTTTCCACGCAGGAAACCGCGACGCTCATTGTCGTGAAACGTTCGGGCACGACCGAACCGTTTTCACGAGAGAAGATAATTACCGGTGTCGGCCGTGCGTGTCAGGGCCGCCCTGTGACTCGCGACCAGCTTGCTATTCTCGCCCAGCAGGTTGAGGAAACTATCCGAGCCTCGGGCGCAGCACAGATCGATTCTCAGGACGTCGGTCTTGCGATTCTCGATCCGCTCCGTGCGCTCGATACGGTGGCCTACCTTCGGTTCGCGTCCGTGTATTCGAACTTCGAGACGCTGGCCGACTTCGACCAGGCTATTCGAGAGCTCAGGGAAGCCCGAGTGGAAACCGTAACCGAGGCCGACTAGTCAGCGTGCTGAGATCGGCCCCGGTTACGGAATGTGTTGGGCGCCGCTTAGTCCCGTTCGTCGTCGGCTCGAGTATCATCGCCGACCGGGCCACTCGTGTGCGGACCGTCGCTGTGATCGGCACTGGCGTCGCACTGAAGGGCCTCGTCGTCGGAAATCGGGGCGGACAGTGCACTCAGTGCTGAAAAACTTGATTTCGCGTGAGTAGATCGTTCCTTGACAGCACTGACATAGTCGTCAATGCGATCGGCGGTTCGATGCGATGCCGCGGATGCACGTTCGCGCCACTGGCCGGAGACCAGCTCGAAGTTGGCCAAGGTGTCCTTCACATTGCGGCGTAACACCTTGCCCAGTTGGGAGCGCGGTAGATCGTCAAGAATTGCGATCGACTTCGGCATCGCATAGTGAGAGAGCTTATCTTCCGTCCACTTGCGCACAGCATCAAGATCCACACTTGCGCCTGGCTCAAGAACCAGTGCGGCCACCACGGCTTCCGAGAACGTATCCGTCGGCATTCCAACAACTGCCACGTCAACGACTCCCGGCATGTCGCGCATCGCCGACTCGACCTCAGACGGGTACACGTTGAAACCGGAGTTAATAATCATTTCCTTGCGACGATCGGCCATGACGAGGAACCCGTCATCCCAGCGAGCAAGATCTCCCGTGTGGAGCCAACCATCGCGCAACGCGATCGCCGTTTCTTCAGGATTCTTGTAGTAGCCAGAAAAGACTTGCGGCCCGCGAGCACATAGTTCGCCAATTTCACCCTCGCCAAGCACGATGCTCGGGTCGTCCTGATCCACAATCTTGACTTCGGTGGATGGGAAGGGCAGGCCCAAGGTGGAGGGACGGCGTCGTTCACTGACAGGTGACCCTGAAATAACTGGCGAGGCCTCCGTCATTCCGTAGCCCTCAATGATGAGACCTGACTTCTCTTCCCAGCGGGCTGCGAGCTCGGGATCCAAGGGCATGGCGCCGCACACCGAAGCGCGGATCGTCGACAAATCGGCAGTCTTACCCTCGTCGATTGCGTCCAGAATCTTCTTGAACATTGGCGGGACTCCGCCGAAGAACGTAATTGGGTGGCGTTTGTGACCAGCAAATAGGATATCGACGTCAAACGACGGGGTCATCACCTGGGTCGCAGCTAGGTTAACGCAGACGAGCAACGACAATTGGACGCCGAAAGCATGGAAGAACGGTAGCACCGCGCCTACGGTTTCCGTACCGCGCTCGAAATCCACCAGCCACGCCTCTGTTTGCTTGGTGTTTGATAGAAGGTTGCGATGCGAGAGCTGAACCGCCTTGGGTGTACCAGTGGTTCCGCCTGTCATGAGAAGAACTG
>JAAYGH010000179.1 GCA_012727825.1 Trueperella sp. | reverse complement strand
GGTGGGGCTCGAGGCGTTTCCACCCGTCCGCGGACCCGTGCGCCTGTCTGCACGCCCGTGCGCCTGCCTGCTCGCCCGTCCGCCTGCCTGCACACCTCTCCACCTGCTTGCTCGCCCGTCCGCCTGCCTGCACACCGCTCCATCCACATGCGAGGCTTTCTGGTCAGATGCGAGAGGTAGTTCCCCTCGCGTTTAACCGGAACCCCTCGCGTTTGCGAGGTGAGGTGGGGCGCGAGGTGAGGTGGGGCGAGGTGGGGCGCGGGGCCGTGAGGAAGCGGTCAAACAGCAGAGATTTCGGGCACGAAAAATCCCGTGGCACATGCCACGGGACAATTCGCGCCCCGAACAGGATTCGAACCTGCGACCTTCTGCTCCGGAGGCAGACGCTCTATCCCCTGAGCTATCGGGGCCCAGCGATTCGCAAGTCTAACACCGGCGCGTGTGTAGGACGAATTGTTGCGGCAATGTAGGTGTGAACTTGATCAGTGCGTCCGGCCACGGGCTGAACTAACACGGGCACTGTTACGATAATCGTGCTGCATTCCTCGACTCGAAAAGGACAATGCGTGCCAGCTCGTTTCAGACTCTCCGCCGTCCTCGGCGCCATTGCACTCGTGCTCACCGCGTGCACGGGAGAAACCGGCACGTCCGGTCCCGATACCGAACCGCCCACGCCCACTGTGAGCGAGGAAGCGCCCGCACGCCCGGACGTGGCACCCGAGATCACAACGACGGGCTTTGTGGAAGGGTCGAACCCGGGCGCCTGGATTTTCGATGAATATGGCGTCGGCGATTTAACCGAGTTTGATATTCCTGACGACGACGTGTTGTGCGCCTTGGGAGGCGACTATGCGGTGACGGCCAACGAGGTCAATCGCATCGTACGTGGCTGGTATCTACCCACTCAAGAACGTGCGTGGCAACTCGATGATGCGACGTGTCCGACCGACGGCTTTGTCCCACAGCGCCTCCCTCAAGGTGCCGTCCTGGGAACGCCCACGAGTGATGACGGGTCAGCGGTATTCGTGGATTTTGCCACCGGCGAGACGATCGTAGATATCCCGATCTTGGATCCGGAATCGGTTACCGCACCTATGCCGCTTGGTGAGGCCGGAGGCATTCTTATTCTGAATCTCGAGGGCTCGCTGTACGGGGTCAACAGATCTGGCAAGCTCATGTGGGAGCTAGATTCGCCAGGTTGGACGTGGTCGAAGAATCTGATGACCGGGCACGCGTTCGGCATCGACGAAGGCGAGGACGTCATGGTTGTGAACGGCGTGACTGGCAACGCCGTCCTTGAAACCACCGTTCCGAAAGGTAGGGAGATCACGCAGACGAGTGACGGTTTCATGTACCAAGAGGACAGCGACGATCCGTACACGTTCGTCACGCTCGACGGTACGGTCTCCCAACTGGATCCGGATTTTCAAGGTGCAAGCCATGTTCCGACGTCGCTCTCGGGTGCCCTCTTTCCGCTCAATCTATATCTCAGCCACAACGCAGGCCCGATTTTCGACGCGGAAGGTAATCCGGCGTCGTTTGATGTTGATCTTGAGACCTTCCACCGCGAGGGCACAGACGTGGAACCGGTGATCGTCGCTGTGACGGCCGACGGCGAGCATGCGATCGTAGATGATCGCGGGGGCACGATCTACGGGGTCGATCAGGCCGGCGACATGGTGTGGTATCTCGATGCGCTTCGCCCGTGGGTGATGGAGTCGTACATCGTTGTGGAATGTGGTGTGGGCAATGATCAGATCCTCATCCCAGATTTCGGTGCGACCGGCGCTGATGATTCGTCTCTCGACGCCTCCTGATCGCGCCACCAGCCATCATGAGAGATCGATATTTGGCGCCCACGGCCTACCCGGTACACTTTGTTGCATGACTCCAGAAGAACTTTCTGCCTTTATTCGTACCTGTTTGAACGAAGCAATCGTGGCGGGCGAGGTTGATCTAGACCCTGCCGAGATTGGTGATGTGAAGGTGGAGCGTCCGCGTAGCCGCGAACACGGCGATTGGGCGACGAACGTGGCGATGCAGTACGCCAAGAAGGCTGGCACGAATCCGCGCGAATTCGCGCATATATTGGC
>JAAYGH010000178.1 GCA_012727825.1 Trueperella sp. | reverse complement strand
TTTCGGCCAGGCATTGATCGAGGGTCCACAGGCAATCCGTGAGCTGATGGCCTTCGCACCCGAGCTGATCCGAGATGTGTATGTGACGGATGAGGCCTTAATCCAATATCCCGATCTGGATGCTCTCCTGCAACGGATCGATCCCTATACCCACGTGGTCGACCCTCGTCTTCACTCCACCATGAGCGCGGACGCTCAGGGCTGGCTCGCAGTCGTGAACACACCGAGTGAACCGAGCCTCAAAGAATTTTTCGCCGCTGAACGAAAACTCGTCGCGTGCCTCGTCGAATCTGCCGATCCGGGCAACCTTGGCACCATTATCCGCACGGCTGATGCTGCAGGAGCTGATGGCATTTTGCTGGGGAAGGGGAGCGTGGAGCTGTTCAATCCCAAGGTGGTGCGTTCGTCCGTGGGCTCTGTTTTTCATCTGCCAATCCTCACCTGCGTTGACATCGATGAGGCCGCTACACGTGCGCGCTCGAACGGCCTCAAGATCCTTTTAGCCGACGGGACGGGCACCGCCGATCTCTTCGACCTGTCGAATTTACCCGTATCGGCCCGAGCAGGGTCGAAAGCCCCAGACCTAGCCTCGCCGACGATGTGGTTGATTGGCAACGAAGCACACGGATTCACTGCCGCCCACCTAGCCTTGGCCGATCACGTCATCCGTATTCCCATGTGGGGACATGCAGAGTCATTGAACGCCGCCGTTGCGGCGAGTTTGAGCATCTACGCCAGCGCATCCGCCCAGCGTAGAGCTTCCACTCCGGGTGGCGAATAACCGGCACAGTCAAGGCCCTTAGTCCTAAAACCGCACATCTGGGCGCAATTATTCACGGCGCTCTATGGGAAAATTGGACACGTCGTGGAAAGTGTCGCACCTCTCTTTCTGGCCGAGACTATGATCTAAGTCATGGCAGAGATTCGCATTCATGGACGAGGCGGACAGGGCGTTGTGACGGCATCCGACCTTGTCGCTATGGCAGCTTTTGCGGAAGGCAGACACGCCCAAGCCTTCCCGTCGTTTGGATCAGAGCGAACGGGCGCACCCGTCGTCGCTTATTGTCGGGTACGGGACGAAAAGATCCGCACTCGTGAGCCCGTGCTCGCCCCTGATCTGCTCATCATCCAAGATCCCACTTTGCTGGGCATTGTTGACGTCTTCGCGGGTCTTAATCCCGACGGCTATGTGCTGATCAATTCGTCGAAGCGCAGTGGGGAGCTAGGCCTCGCTGAGCGTCAAGAGTCGATGCCCACTGGCCACTTCATGACGATTCCAGCGGCTGAGATCGCACGCAAACACACCGGTCGGACAGTCCCGAATGCTGTTCTCCTTGGCGCAGCCGCAGCCCTCACAGGTCTTTACGAAATGGAATCCGTGAGTAGCGCGATCAGGGAGCGTTTCCCCGGCAAGGTGGGCGAGATGAACGTCGCCGCGGCCCGCGAGGCATACGAATTGGTGAACTCGAAGAGAGAGGCTCTCCATGCTTAAGCAAATAGAAGGTTCATTGGCAGTTGCGGAAGCAGTGGCGGCCTGCCGTCCGGGCGTCATCGCTGCGTACCCAATCTCACCCCAGACCCACATCGTGGAGGGCCTATCGGCACTCGTTAAGGATGGCACTCTCAAGAATTGTGAGTACATCAATGTCGAGTCGGAATTCTCAGCGATGTCTGCATCGATCGGAGCGTCCGCCGTGGGTGCGCGTTCCTATACGGCGACGGCGTCTCAGGGACTTCTCTTTATGGTTGAGGCAGTTTACAACGCATCTGGCCTCGGGCTCCCGATCGTCATGACCGTGGCGAATCGCGCGATCGGATCGCCGATCAACATCTGGAACGACCATTCGGACACGATGTCACAGCGCGATTCAGGGTGGCTCCAGCTTTATGCCAAGGACAATCAGGAAGCTGCCGACCTCCACGTGCAGGCATTTCGCATAGCCGAGGAGCTTTCTTTACCTGTCATGGTGTGTATGGATGGCTTCATCCTCACCCATGCGGTGGAACAGGTGGATGTCCCGGATCAGGACGACGTCGATAAGTTCCTACCCCCGTACGAACCGCGCCAGGTACTCGACCCTGCCGATCCGATTTCAATTGGCGCGATGGTCGGGCCCGAAGCGTTCACGGAAGTTCGCTACCTCGCCCATCACAAGCAGCTTGACGCCCTCGAACTCATCCCGAAGGTGAAAGAGGAGTTTGCTGAGATATTCGGACGGGACTCGGGTGGTCTGATCCATGAATACCTCTGTGATGACGCGGAAACCGTGGTCGTGTGTCTCGGCTCCATTACGGGGACCCTTCGCGACGTCGTCGACCAGCGCCGTGCACGCGGCGAAAAGATTGGCGTACTCTCGCTCGTTGCATTCCGCCCGTTCCCAACGGCTGAGGTCCGGCGCGTACTGGAGAAGGCAGACCGTTTCGTCGTCCTTGAAAAGGCATTCTCTGTGGGCATCGGCGGAATCGTCTCGTCTCACTGCCGCGCAGCACTTCGTGGCCAGAAGTTCGTGTGTCACGAGCTCATCGCGGGTCTTGGCGGACGAGACATCACTGTCGATTCGCTTCACCGATCCCTCGACAAGGCGGTCAAGGGTGAGGTGGAGAACCTGACATTCCTTGATTTGGATGAGGATCTCGTTCAGCGTGAACTTGACCGCGAGGCTCAGATTCGTAAGTCGGGGGCCATTCCCGAGAACCTGCTACGCGACTACGCGGAGCGATTGGCAGAAAACAAGGAGGAGTCATGACATCCATCGATCTGCCCACGCCGGAATATCGTCAGACCGCAATTCCCTCGCGTGAAGAAGTGAAGTTCTATCAGGTCGGATCGTTCGCGGTTGGTAACCGCTTGGTTGAGGACAAGTACCAGTCCGTCCAATCCGGCAAACAACGGTTCAACTCTCTGACCTCCGGTCATCGGGCGTGCCAGGGATGCGGTGAGGCGCTCGGCGCCCGTTACGCACTGGATGCCGCCATGGCGGCGACCGATAACAACGTGATCGCTGTTAATGCCACGGGTTGTTTAGAGGTGTTCTCAACGCCGTACCCGGAGACGTCGTGGAACCTTCCGTGGGTCCATTCTCTGTTTGGAAACGCGCCAGCGGTTGCGACCGGCGCGCAAGCAGGACTGAAGGCGCTGGGCAAGAAAGACGTGCGAGTTGTCGCGCAAGGTGGCGACGGCGGCACAGTCGATATCGGATTCGGCGCACTGTCGGGAATGTTCGAACGTAATGACGACGTGCTTTACATTTGCTACGACAACGAAGCGTATATGAACACGGGTGTTCAACGCTCGGGTGCAACCCCTCCGGCAGCGCGCACAGCGACCACCCAACCCGTCGGCCCGGAGCCTGGAAATGAATGGGGTCAGGGCAAGGATCTGCCACGGATCGCGATGGCGCACGAAATTCCCTACGTTGCCACAGCATCCGTCTCGGATCTGCGAGATCTCGAGTACAAGGTCACGAAGGCGATGGGCATGAGCGGCGCACGCTACATCCACGTGTTTGTGCCGTGTCCGCTTGGTTGGGGCACAGCCTCGGACATCACCATCAAGATCGCGCGACTGGCCACGCAAACCGGACTGTTTCCGGTGTTCGAAGCCGAGAACGGCGATGTGACCTCGGTGCAAAAGATCCGCAGGCCCGTGCCGGTGGAGGACTACCTGAGGCCGCAGCGTCGCTTCGCTCACCTGTTCAAGAAGGGGGCGGATCCAAACGTCATCACACGCATTCAGGCGATGGCCGACCGTAACATCCGGCGGTACAACCTCATCGGTGAAGACTCACTGGACGAATTCGTCAAGTACGAGGGAGACGATCAATGACAACCACCCACGGCGCAGAAGAGATGCGCCCATTTGCCATTACCCTTGAGGTCGGCTCGTCGATGCAAAACCTCACCGGTACCTGGCGGTCGGAACGGCCGATTTATGTGGATTTACTTCCGCCATGCAATAAGCAGTGCCCGGCTGGTGAGAACATTCAAAAGTGGCTTTACCACACCGAAGAAGGCGACTACGAGGCTGCATGGCGCGAGATCATGGTCAATAACCCGTTGCCTGCCGTGATGGGTCGCGTGTGTTACCACTCATGCCAGACCGCGTGTAACCGCGCGGAGGTCGACGAAGCTGTCGGGATTAACTCAGTGGAACGTTTCCTCGGCGACAAGGCCATCGAGGAAGGCTGGAAGGTCGAGATCAACGCCCAGCCGACGGGTCTGAAGGTACTCGTCGTCGGATCCGGCCCATCCGGTCTATCTGCGGCCTACCACCTCGCGTTGCTCGGTCATGACGTGACGATTCGAGACCAGGGTGCTAAGCCCGGTGGCATGATGCGCTACGGCATCCCGTCCTACCGTCTTCCGCGCCATATTCTCGACGCCGAGGTGGACCGTATCGCCGACATGGGTGTGACGTTCGAGCAAGGAACGCTCGTCACTAATGTCGAGGATGCCCTCGAGGAATTCGATGCCGTCTTCACCGCGGTAGGTGCCCAAATCGGGAAAAACATCAACGTTCCTGCCGCCGAAGCGTCGAAGATCATGGACGCCGTTGATGTGCTTCGCACCGTAGAAGAAGGCGGTACAGCAGACACCGACGAGCAACCGCTCCTCGGCCGTCGCGTCGTTGTTTACGGTGGCGGAAATACTGCCGTCGACGCCGCACGGACTGCCAAGCGCCTCGGAGCCACCGAGTCAGTGATCCTTTACCGTCGAACGCGCGATCGTATGCCGGCCCATGATTCCGAAGTCACCGAGGCTGAGGAAGAGGGCATCACAATGCGGTGGCTGTCCACCGTTAATCACGTGGACGACTCGACTATCAAGATCGAGAAGATGGAACTCGACGAGAACGGCTTCCCACAGCCCACGGGCGAATATGAGGAGCTCGCCGCTGATTCGCTAATTATGGCACTGGGCCAAGAGTCGGATCTTTCGCTTCTTGAAGGTGTTGATGGGATCGAGATCGAGTGGGGCACAGTCAAGGTTTCTCCGCAGATGATGACGGGCCGAGAGGGAGTTTTTGCGGGTGGCGATATGGTGCCGTCCGAGAAAAACGTAACTGTCGCGATTGGCCACGGTAAGAAAGCAGCCCGCTACATTGACTCGTGGCTTCGCGGAGGAACCTACACCCCGCCAGAAAAGCACGGCGATGCCACGCTCGATCGTATGGAAACCTGGTATTACTCGGACGCGCCGGCGAAGATCCGCAAGCGTCTCGAGGGTGCGCGCCGCTCGTCCACCTTCGACGAAGTAGTCATCGGACTTGATGAAGAATCTGCAATCTTTGAAGCACGGCGTTGTATGAGCTGTGGCAACTGCTTCGGATGCGATAACTGCTTCGGCGTCTGCCCGGACAACGCGGTGGAAAAGATTGCTTCCGGCGTCTACGAGTTCAAGTATGACTACTGTAAGGGGTGCGGCATCTGCGCCGAAGAGTGCCCGTGCGGTGCTATCACTATGGTCCCAGAGGAAATCTAACAGGTGCATTTATTCGATCCCATTACTATTCGCGGGAGCCAGATTCGCAACAGGATCTGGCTCCCGCCGATGTGTCAATACTCCGCCGCCGCTCAAGGCCCCGACCTTGGGCGCCCGAACTCTTGGCACTTCCAGCACTACGCCTCCCGTGCCCTTGGCGGCTTCGGCGTTGTCACTGTGGAGGCCACGGGTATTACACCCGTGGGAAGAATTTCCCCGCACTGTTTGGTTCTCAATCACGACGACGACGTTCCGGCTTTCGCCTACTTAGCCGGGCTGATTTCGGAACACGGAGCACTGCCAGCGATCCAGCTTGGACATGCGGGCAGGAAAGGATCGTCAGCTGCGCCGTGGGTTGGCCGCGGGCGCGTGCAGCCGGACCACGGGGGATGGGAGACCATCGCACCGAGCGCAGTCGCATACGACGACAGCCTTGGATTGCCTCGGCAGATGACTCACGAGGAGATTATTGAGACGATCGAGCAGTTTGCCCGATCAGCCGAGCTTGCAGTGAAGGCCGGATTTAAAGCGATCGAATTGCATGGCGCCCACGGCTACCTGATCCATCAATTCCTGAGTCCCGTCTCTAATTTTCGCGATGATGAATGGGGCGGAAACTACGAAGGGCGTACGCGCTTTTTCAAGGAGATCGTACGGGCGGTTCGGTCGGCAATTGGTGATATTCCGATATTTATGCGGATTTCAGCCACCGACTGGCTCGCCGAGAACTTCGAGAAGCACGAGGGCACCTATGGCTGGACTGTCAAGGATACGATCAGGCTCGTCAAAGATACGCCCGAGATCGATTTCTGG
>JAAYGH010000001.1 GCA_012727825.1 Trueperella sp. | reverse complement strand
GTTTACTGGCGTCGTCGTTGATCGTCTGAAGGCAAACGGTGAGCCGGGCGAACGCGGCGTCGTCTCCATTGCTGACCCGGCCCTAGAAGCCGTTGTCAGCGCCGATCACGTGCCCGTGGGAGAACGCGTGCGGGTTCGGCTCGTATCCATTGGTGAGGATCTGACCGTTCACTTCGAACTTATCGAGAGAATTGGCGCGCGAAAGAGCCAGCTGTACGCTGGCTCCTTCGATGCAAATACTGACTAGGCGACGAGGCGCTTAGTCGTCCTCGTCCCAATCATCGGTTGCTGGAGGCACCTCGTAAGCGTCTGGGTCGTACTCATCCCAGCTCGCATGGTCGTCGTCGTCAGACTCCGCCTTGGACTCAGCCTTGCCCGCAAGCTCCCGCTGGAGAGCTTCGTAATCGGTTTCCGGACTGAAATACTTCAGGTTTCGTGCGACTTTACGCTGTTTGGCTTTTTGACGGCCGCGCCCCATATTGGCTCGACCCCCCTCAACTCGTATCGGAGCAGGCAACGAAGTGCGGCCCCTCATTATTCTTCTAAATGGTTCGTGCTCATACTTTACCCTGAATGGGGTGTAAATCTCCACGTGGCGGTTCAGCCGAGCGAAAAGAAGATCTACGAAATTCGTATGAAACCGGTAGAATCGACGCTGATGGGATTTGCTTCACAACATCACCAGGTTGCGAAGCAAAATCGCACACAGCCTCGATCGCCGAGGAGGTCGAAAGGCGCTGCGGCGGGGCTAGGTTGTGCGGAACTCGTCTCAGGATAGTTCCCATCGGGAGTCTTTGGCTCCCTGCTGGATCCGGAAGTCTTTGGCTGACAAACGCCCTTGTCAGACCACCAAAATAGAAGGATTTTTCACATCGTGAATCTCTTTCGAGTGGAAAATCTCGCTAGTTCGAGGATGTTGTAACAAATGAATATCGAAAATGAGTTGATGACCCCATCTGAGGTTGCCGCACTGTTCCGCGTCGACCCTAAAACCGTGGCACGGTGGGCCGATAGTGGAAAATTGGCTTCGGTGCGCACGCTCGGCGGACACCGCCGTTTCCCGCGCAAGGACGTATTCGAAACAATTAAGCGTTCGCAAGGGCCGCAGGGGCAGTAGAGGAACTACTGCTTGAATTGTGACCGAGCATAAAAGGTGGCGGGCTGTGAATATTTCACAGCCCGCCACTCTTTGATTAGACCTCTTACTTGAAGATCTTTCGGAGGATGAAAGCGGCCACAGTAATGGCAGCGGCGGCGATAATCGCGATAGCGCGTGGCTCGCCAGCCTTCGCATCCTCAACGAGGTGGTTCGCTTTGGTCTTTCCTTCGTCAGCCTTGATCTTGGCGAACGACATGGCTTCCTCCTTGAGCGTGTCAGGATGGAGTTTGGCGGCTAGTTCGTTAACGGTCTCGCTCATTTCATCGCGAACCCGCTGCATGTCCTTTGCAATCTCTTCAGCCGAGCGGTTGTCAGGAACACCTTTGGGTGCTTCGTAGTCAACGGCCTTCTTCTGGCGTGCGTCAGTCACTAGTTCAGTCCCTTCTTAACCGCGTCAACGTCCTTCTGGATGCCGACTGCCGGGTTGACTTCATGCTTCTGGGAAGCCTTCATTCGGTTGGCGCCAATGAGCGCGAGAATGAGAATGATAAGGAGCAGAACGCCGGCGACGATGAGGAAGCCTGCCCACACTGGGAGGACCTCTGCGATGCCGAACGCGGCCGCCATGAGCAGCATGCCGAGCATGTACAGGGCGAGTACGCCGGCGACTGCTAGGAGCCCACCACCAATGCCGAGCTTCTTCACCTTCGACTTGGCCTGCAATTTCGAATAGGAGATTTCATCGCGCACCAGTGCCGAGAATTGGGCGGTCACTTTGGCGATGAGTTCACCGACGCTCTGGCCACTTTTCGGTGCAACGGGACCCTGTCCGGCGAGGGACGTGGGACCTTCTGGCACGTGATCGGTTGATGCTGGCCGATCGCCTTTCGCACCTGCGTGCATTTTCTTATCAGTCACGGGTACTCCTTTACATGGGCGTGGTTGCCCAGATTGATGCTCTCATTTTTGCATGAAATCGCCATATCTTTCGACTTCTTATCGTGATCTAGGCCGATCGAGGATGTTTTATGCTAAACGCGTGAGGCTCTGGGACCCGCGAGCGCACACCGCTACGGTGTAGTCATGGCTAATATAACGTTTGACGGTAATCCAGTGACGACCATCGGCGACCTCCCTGAGGTTGGCTCTACGGCCCCAGTTTTCACGTTGACGGGCTCGGATCTTGGCGAGGTCAAGCTCTCCGACTTCACAGGTAAGCGCGTCGTCCTCAACATTTTCCCATCGCTCGATACGGGCGTATGTGCTCAGTCAGTGCGCGCGTTCAACAAGCTCGCTGAAGAGTTCGACAACACTGTAGTCGTGGCCGTGTCGATGGATCTTCCTTTTGCGCATGATCGTTTCTGTGCGGCAGAGGGCATCAACAACGTGGTCACAGGTTCAGCATTCCGTTCCTCCTTCCCGGATGACTACCAGGTAGTGATGACTGACGGTCCGCTTCAGGGACTGCTCTCGCGCTCCGTCGTCATTATCGATGAAGACGGCAAGGTCACCTACACGGAACAGGTGCCAGAAGGACGGAACGAGCCTGACTACGACAGCGCAAAAGCCGCGTTGAAGTAACGTATCTCTGACTGGCTTTGATTGGCTTTGACTACCTTTGACGGGGATCAGTCGCCCCGCATGATTAACGACACCGCCCTCATTTTTGAGGGCGGTGGCATGCGTGCGAGCTATACC
>JAAYGH010000177.1 GCA_012727825.1 Trueperella sp. | reverse complement strand
TGGTTCTCTGCCGCATGGGTGGTGCCCTCTCTCGTTGGTCCGTTCGTTGCGGGCTTCTTTGTCGAGCACGTCAATTGGCGCCTCGTTTTCGGTATCGTTCCGATCCTCATTTTGCTGATCCTGCCGTTACTCATCATCCAGTTCCGAAAGTTTCACGATCTTCACCCGCCGAGGCCGTTTGGCAGGCACCGGCGCGTCGTCGTCTTTGCAGCAACGACGGGCGTGGCCGTGGCTGGTATTCAAATGCTGTCAGGTTTCCGCGGCGATGCCTTTGGGTGGCCCGTGGTTCTTGGTGTGATTGCCCTGAGTGCTCTTGCATTCGTCCTCGTTCGCCCACTGCTTCCCAAGGGCACGCTCATTGCCCGTCCCGGACTACCAGCGACCGTACTCCTGCGAGGAATCGTGAACGGGGCGTTTATTACCACCGAGATTTTCCTACCGCTCATGCTCAAAGAAGTCCACGGGTGGTCTCCCACCCAGGCAGGGCTCATCATGACCACCGGTTCCGTCACGTGGGCTGTGGGATCGTGGATCCAAGGCAAAGTGGACTTCCCGGCCGGCCGTCGGCTCCTCCCGATTGTTGGCACCGGTATCCAGCTCGTGGGAACGGCAATGACTATTCCCGCTGCCTTTCCGTCGGTCGGTGGGATTGTTGCACTCGTCGGGTGGCTCGTAGCAGGTCTCGGTATCGGTCTCACCTACCCTGCGCTCACAGTTCACGGTCTCGCCATCACACCACCGGATCGCCATGGCATGACGTCATCGGCGTTATCCCTCGCGGATACGATGGGAGGCGCCCTTTTTGTGGCGTGGGCCGGAATTCTTTTCGCCGCGGCTTTTGCACTCGACCATCTAGCCTTCGTCGTCGTGATCGCAGCCATGTGCCTCATCCTGGCTCTCGGCTTCTGGGTAACTAGCCGGGTGCTTGAAATCACGCCTGATCACCTGCCTACCAGCAAATCTACCCAGTAGACTTCTTGAGGCGCGAAAGGCGCCGGGCCCAGGCCGTTTGTGAGTGATGTGTTAAGCGGCGCACGGGCGCCATTTACTATCGCGGCCGAGGGCCGCCCACACCACTTAGGTATTATGACTACTTTTTCTGGGCTCAATCTGCCTGAAAACATCCTGTCCGCCATCACGAAGATGGGCTACGAAACTCCTACCCCTATTCAGGCTCAGGCCATTCCTCCCCTACTTGAGGGGCGCGACGTCGTAGGCGTCGCCCAAACCGGCACCGGCAAGACTGCCGCGTTCGCCCTACCGTTGATCACCCACGTGGACGCCGACCTCCGTCAAGTTCAGGCGCTCGTCCTCGTACCGACCCGTGAACTTGCCGTGCAGGGCGCCGACGCTATTGATGAATTCGCTTCCCAGACCACGGGTCTTCGCGTCGTGTCAGTCTATGGCGGTTCGCCATATGGCCCGCAGATTGGCAAGATTCGCGACGGCGCGCAGGTCGTCGTCGGCACCCCAGGGCGCATCATGGATCTCATCGATCGCGGATCACTCAAGCTGAACGGCGTGCACTACTTTGTTCTCGACGAGGCTGACGAAATGCTTCGCATGGGCTTTGCCGAGGACGTCGACAAAATCGCGACCGACCTGCCGGCAAAGCGTATAACGGCGCTCTTCTCTGCCACGATGCCGAACCAGATTCGCCATGTGGCACGCAAGCACATGACAGATCCTGTGGAAATTACAGTCACGCCATCGGCGTCAACGATTAGCACAATCAACCAGACGTTTGCCGTGGTTCCTTCGCGCCATAAGGTCGGTGCACTTGCCCGTGTGTTGGCGACGACGGAGGCTGACGCGGCGCTCGTGTTTGTCCGTACCCGCGCGACGGCCGAGGATTTGGCCATCGAACTCACCACGCGCGGCGTCCACTCTGCGACGCTGTCTGGTGACGTTCAACAACGTGACCGCGAGAAGCTCGTTGAGCGCCTACGTTCTGGTTCGCTCGATGTGCTCGTCGCGACCGACGTTGCAGCCCGTGGACTCGACGTGGAACGGATTGGGCTCGTTGTCAACTACGACGTGCCCCGCGAAGCGGACACCTACGTCCACCGCATTGGCCGCACTGGTCGCGCGGGCCGCGAAGGCACATCGCTCACATTCGTGACACCCCAAGAACGCTCGCGACTCCGCCGCATTGCGAATATTACGCGCGCGAAGCTCACCGAAGTTGAATTGCCGACCCCGGCCGAGGTTTCAGGTCTACGCGCACGTAAGCTGGTCACACAGGCTAAAGAACGTTACGAGGCGGGCCGTCTGTCCGTGTATCGAGAGCTCATCGACGAATTCCGAGCCGAACAAATCCAAACTGACAAGGGCATGTCCCCCGAAGATCTCATCGCCGCACTTCTCGCGTTAGGCGTGCGTGATCCGGGTCCGCAGGCCGATGACGAACCCGAGCGCCTGACGGTCTCCTTTGACGATCGCGGTGATCGACGTGGTGATCGGCGCGACCGCGGTGATCGACGTGACCGTGGAGACCGTGGAGACCGCCGCAAGAGCAACAGTGCGCGCACATTCGATAGTGACGGCACGATGTACCGAGTCGAGGTTGGGCGCCGTGATGGCGTTTCGCCCGGTGCCATTGTTGGTGCAATCACCGGCGAGGGCGGGCTCACTGGCTCGCAGCTTGGTCGCATCGATATTTACCCGACCTTCTCGCTTGTTGAAATTGATCGTGAGATCGATGCGGGTACTCAAAAGAAGATTTCGAACGCTCGCGTATCGGGCCGTAATCTCAATATTTCCCGTGATACTGGCCCGCGCCCATCTGATGATCGCGCTGTGCGCAAGCACCGCGCAGATCGTAAGTTTGGCGATGAGCGTCGTTCTGGTGGCTCATTCGGCGACGATCGCAGGTCCGGTCGCCGCTTCAAACCTGGCCGTAAGCCGCGCAACTTCCGCTGACACTGGCAAATAATCGCTCATCGTTGGCGAGCGCATGAGGCAGGCCCGAACGGTGATCCGCTCGGGCCTGCCTCATCATTGTGAATGCTAGGGTTTTGCGCGTGTGAGCAATCCCAGCAGGTCGAAAAACTGAGCGTAGATTGCACGCTCCTTTTCAAGGGGCGCTAAAAGGTTTGTTCGGGCGCGATCGCCGATGGTCTTAGTCAGCCGACGCCGGACCCTCTCACGGGTCCGTTTCGCACCCGTTTTTGCCAACGCCCGACCGACGATGGCTAGCAACCACCCCAGAACAAGGCCACCAACCAGCATCAGGGTGGGAGCCGGAAAGATGCCCCATGCGGGCGGAACTTCGAGTTGCAGCTGCAGGGTGTCGGCGAAGATTAACAACAACAGCCACACACCACCAACCACGGCCACTGCAAGCGCAAGCCACTGAAGCAGATTAACGACCAACCACCACGCGGGTCGACGCTTGGCCTCCACATCTGCGCCCGCGATGACCTGATCAATGCCCGCCAAGAAGCCATCGGTGCGTTCGGACATCTCGTCCTGCACGTCACCTGCCCAATCGCGCGGCATGTGCGCTGTTGAATCGTTGACGTAGGTGCGTACCTTTCCCCGCGCGGCTGTCGCCAGCGCCGGCGATACGTACTCGCTCGTGCCGGTCACCTGCGGGCGGTCAGAGTCGAGACGAAGACGCTTGAGTGGATCAAGCTTCCGCTTTGCGAGCCAACGGGTCACCGGCCATCCAGTCGCTTCGCGTGCCCGCTTCGTGTAGGAACCCGCCGAGGCCTCAGCGACGACGTCGGCCCCTCCGGCCTTCGCCAACGCAGCTGCCACCGGAGTGAAGTCCGGGTCAATTGCCTGGCTCGGCTGTTTGCCACCGCGGGTGTGAATACCGCCGATGATGGTGCGACCAGCAGTACGAATGTCTGCTGCTAACCGTTCATCCGCTGCGGACTTCTCCTGAACGATCGCGTCCACACGATCCCACAGCTTGACTAGTCCTTGGCCAGTGACCGCAGATGTCGGAATGACATCAACCTCAAGGCCGTCCTCGCGCATGAGTCGCTCCGCGTCCGCGACGATACTCGTTAAGGTCTGCTCGTCGAGCCGGTCGGCCTGGTTGAGGACGACGATGGTCGTCGCTGCGTGTTCGGCCAAATTCGACAGGTAATCCTCGTGAACCACCGCGTCTGCGTATTTTTGCGGGTCGAGCACCCACACGACGACGTCGACGAGCGACGTCAGTTTCTTGGCCGTCTCCCGATGCGCGAACTCTGTGGAATCAATATCCGGAAGGTCAATGAGGACCATACCGCCGGCATTCGTCAGATCAGCCTCGTGACGGTCATCAATCGCGAGCCAGTCGAGCACGTCAGTTGCGTGCGCATTCGTCACGGCCAATGGTTCCGACGTCGTCGGTCTGATAGCGCTTGCACGCGAAATTTGGCGGCCCACCATCGCGTTGATCAGCGAGGATTTACCTGCTCCCGTGGAACCGGCGAGCGCTACGATCGTCACATCTGCGCCAAGTGAGCGCCGTTCGATTGCTTTGTCGAGAACCTTTGTCGCATCACCGATCGCGGTGGGCACTCTCTGGGCGCCTATCTCCAGTGCGGCATGCAAAGAGCCAATAGATTCAGTCAGGGTCACAGTGTCCTCCCGTCGGCGCTCTTGGCCTCTACCAACGCGGCGAGCGCGTTCGCGTACGTGCCACGAAGTTCGCGGTTCACACCCAACTCTTCCAACGCATGGAGCCACACGCCCTTGTCTTCGGCCAGAAATTCGGAGACTCGTTTCTCGAGCCCTTCTCTTGCTTGAGTTGCCATGCGGCGAACGGCATCGTCGCCAAAAACCGCTTCAAGAACTCGCTGTGCCACGACGGCGGTGCCACCCGCTACTGCAATTTCCCCGCCCACAAGCCCGCCCGTGGAGGCGAACACGACAATGATGAGTGCAGTACCGATCGCATTGACGCTGAATGCCAGAGCACGCGCCGTCATCCTTTTACCCTCGCCCTCGTCGCGGATCATCGCAATGAGATCGTTTTGCCACTCCCGAACAAGATGAGCAGCTTGTTCGCTCCGATCCTCTGGAGACCGGAGACTATCGTGCGCAGTGGCCGCCACGTCGCGTGCAATGCCCCGACTCCACGCGTCTGTCACTCGCGTATTCGCCTGATCTGCTTCACTCATGATGAGCGTATACAGGTTGTCTTCGATCGCATCCTCGACGGGCTTCGTGTCTACTGCGGCACGGAAAAATCCTGAAATCCTATCCCGGATCGTGGAGACGCCCTGTTCAAGCTTGCGTGCCCACTCACCTGTACCCACAACATCCTGCCAGCGCGCAAGCACCTCACCGCGAAGCATCGAACCGTCGGAAACGTCTCGCGAAATGCTCTGTAGCGCACCTTCATAGGCGGAGTTAACGTCCCAGCGAAGTGAATCGGATCCCTCGATCTGCTGATCGTAACCGGCCAGAATATATTCGCTGTTGCGAACGAGCGAGTCGACCGTTCCACTGAGCGTTTGACGCGCGACCGACGCACGTACGGCCGCATCCGCAGCAAGACCTTCAAGCCAGCCACGAATCGGTGCGATATCTGTAGCCGACACCCTGCCCTCATCGTCTAGTTGCTGTTCGGACAACATGAAGAGCGGAGCGTGTTCGAGGCCCCGCTCGGCAAGCATGCGGTACAGATCGGAGCGCACTTCAGCGCCGGTTCCTGCGGGTACCCGATTCAAAATAATTCCGATGACGACGTTGCGCTCGGCTGCGTCATCCAACATCGCCCACGGAATCGCGTCGCTGTAGCGAGCCGCAGTGGTCACGAAGACCCACAGATCGGCGGCGGCCAAGAACTGAGCCGCGAGCTGGCGGTTCTCGACCACGACGGAATCGATATCAGGCGAATCAAGGAGGGCCATTCCGCGTGGGACAAGATGAGTTCCGCGGATCTCGAGCTCGTTGCCGGCTTCTCCGGTAGACCGCAGGTCGTTCGGGCCGTGCGACGTGACCCTCGCGAGATGAGGAAAAATGCGCTGGTCAGTAAACCACTGTTCGTCCTCGGAGTTGTAGAGCAATAACGGACGCCGTGTAGTTGGCCTGATGGCTGAGGCAAGTGCAACGACTTCTCCCACAATGGAGTTAATGAGCGTAGATTTGCCCGCACCCGTCGATCCGCCAAATACTGCAAGAAGTGGAGCATCGAGCGAGTTGTAACGCGGAATGACGTAGTCATCAAGCTGGTTAAGGACGTCCTGGTAGGTTAGCTCCACATCTTCAACACCACCGACCTCAAGCGGAAAGCGGAGGTGTGCCAATGATTCGCGGAAGGGATCAAGGACCTCACTTACCCGCGACATCGGCATACTGAACGGTTCACTCATGAGCGACCCTCGAGAACGAGCTCGGGAGTGAGGTCGGCGTGTGGAGGGACCCAGGTGGACGGTTCAGCCGCAACCTGTTGTCCGGAACGAATGTCTTTGACCTGCTCACCTTCGTCCATCGAGAACCACACGTACGGAATGCCGCGACGATCGGCATAGCGAATCTGCTTGCCGAACTTTGCCGAGCTCGGTGAGACTTCCGCGGAAATTCCGCGCTGACGCAGTGACTGCGCCGTCTTTTCTGCGTGGCGGCGTTCCGCTTCGTCGTTGACTGCAACGAGTACAGTGGTCGGCACTTTGCGTGACGGCGTCACGAGATCCTGCCCAATGACGCGTGCCAGAATACGCGATACTCCAATCGACAGTCCGACGCCGGGGTAGGTCTTACGACCATCCGACACGAGAGAATCGTAGCGACCACCCGAACACACTGATCCCAGGTCTTCATGACCCTCGAGGGTAGATTCGTACACCGAGCCCGTATAGTAATCGAGGCCGCGGGCGATGCGGAGATCGGCGGTCAGGGATCCGGGTATCAACTCATTGGCGCCTTCAACAAGTGCCACGAGTTCTTCAAGGCCCTCGTCAAGCAGGTCAGAACGGTAGCCCAGGGCAAGGATGCGATCGGCTACACCGGCGTCGTTCCCTGAAATATCTGCAAGCTCAAGCGCTAGGCGAGCTTGGTCGCTCGTTGCTCCCACGCCGTCGGCGAGCATGGTAGCAACGACCGTCGGACCCGCCTTGTCGAGTTTGTCCATGATGCGCAGCGTTTCGTCGACGTCCTCAATTCCGATCGCCTCGTAGAAACCTTGGGCGACCTTTCGGTTGGACGCCTGAATCGTCACGCGCGGGATCGGAAGCCTAGACAAAGCGTCGACCATGACGAGCGGAAGTTCGATTTCGTGGTGGAACGCGAGTGTGTCTTGACCAACGACGTCCACGTCCGCCTGCAAAAATTCGCGAAACCGGCCATCTTGCGGGCGTTCCCCACGCCAGACCTTTTGGATCTGGTAGCGACGGAATGGGAAGTCAAGGTGCCCGGAATTTTCCAACACGTAGCGTGCCAGTGGAACAGTAAGATCGAAGTGGAGACCGAGTTCCGAATCGGCGCCTGCTTCATCTTGGAGGCGACGAAGCAGATAAATTTCCTTGGACGTCTCACCCTTTGCCAACAGGCGCTCGACAGGTTCAACAGCGCGTGTTTCAATTCCGGAGAATCCGTGTAACTCGAACGTCTCTCGTAACAGATCAATCATGCGCTGCTCGATGATGCGACCAGCGGGGAGCCATTCGGGAAATCCAGAGATAGGTGCGATTTTTGCCATGGGACTATTGTTCCACCTTTGGCAGTAAACCGCCGAATCCGAGAATGTTTAACTCATCGCATGGTGCAAAAATTGGTTGTGCCGCACCTCGTGGAACATCGTGGTGTGTGGACCGTGGCCGGGGAACACGTACGTCTCAGGCTTAATAATCTGGACGAGAAGGCGAAGTGTTGCTGCCATCTTCTGATCATCTCCGCCCGGAAGGTCCGTGCGGCCCACGCCGTTGTTAAAGAGTACGTCTCCGGAGAGCATGATTTGCTCTTTGCGCCCTGTGCTCATCATGGCGCCTTCCTTGTCCGGCGTTGGATCGCCTTCAAGTAGGAAAATTGTGGAACCTTCGGTATGCCCGGGCGCAGGAACTGCCCGCATGTGGATACCTCGAACGATTTCGATCGGACCTGAAAGCATGTTCGTGGGAAGTTCATGCAGGTTATCTGGTTTAGTCCAGGGCTGGAATCCGAGTCGTGAAAGCACGAGATCCCGGGTCGGATCTGCCGGAGATACGCCAAGTGGATTGTCCATTCGGTACATATCCGGGGCCGGCAAGTAGACGGGTGCAGACCCTGCTACCGCAGCGACATCCCACACGTGATCGGCGTGACCGTGGGTTAGTAAGACTGCGCCGATCGTGAGTCCGCGAGATTTGAGCGCCTGCGGAATCCATGCGTGCGAGCCAGCACCGGTGTCGACGACGAGGGCTTCACGAGCATCATCGTCAGCAAGAATGTAGGTGTTCGACTCAAGGTATGTCTGAGAGTTACGCAAGAAAATCATAGGACCACGGTACCTGAAAGAGGAGTGTGAACGTTGAAGTGGCCGAGCAGTTCCAACAACCGCAAAATGTTTCGCCGGAACACGTAGACTACCCTGTGATAACGCGAACGGTGTGGCCTAAGGCCAACCCCGTCTATTGAGGAGATTACTCATGACCGAGCCCACGAACCAGCCCGCGAACGCCGATGTTCCGAGGCAGCCAGAAGAAGTAACCGAGAATCACGAGGTTGTGGAGACTGAAACGGCTGAACATGAGACCGACGTGAGTACCGAAACACACGCTGGACCAACTGAGGACGTTGCCGAAGAAGCTCCCGTTGAAGACGCTCCAACTGAGGGCGGTGCCGCAGAAGCACCCGCTCCAACTCCCCCGGCTCCCAAGTTTCCGACTCCCGCGCGCGTTGCAGCGCCGCTCCCTGATATCGATGACGCAGCAGCGGCCGAGGCGTCCAAGTGGGGTCGCGTTGATGACGAGGGTAATGTCTGGCTTCGTTCATCCGGCACCGAGTCTGAGCGCATCGTTGGCCAGTATGCAGTGGACGGCAACGAAAAGGACGCTCTTGGACTCTACGTGCGTCGCTACCTCGATCTGGAGACTCAGGTCAGCCTGCTCGAGGCGCGTGTTGCAAACATCGCGCCTGAAGAGATCAACGCAGCCCTCAAATCTCTGCAGGAGCAACTCAAGGAACCGGCCGTCGTCGGGGATGTTGATGCACTCCGCCAGCGCGTGGAAGCTCTCGAGGGAATGGCGGACAAGCGCCGCGCAGAAGTGAAAGCAGAGCGAGAAGAGGCGAAGAAGCAGTCGCTCGAGGAGCGCACCGCCATCGTCGAGGCCGCTGAGGCTATATCTGCGCAGGATCCGCAGCGCACACATTGGAAGGATTCGCGTCAGGAGCTGACGAATCTGCTCGACCAGTGGAAATATGCGCAACGTCACTCCCCGCGTATCGACCGTCCTGCGGAAGAAGCGTTGTGGAAGAGGTTTTCCTCCGCACGCACGACCTTTGACCGCCACCGGCGCCAGTTTTTCTCACAAAAGGACACGGAGCGTAAGGAAGTTACAGCACGCAAGGAAGACCTCATCGCTCGTGCAGAGGCCATCGCGGATTCGACGGATTGGGGCCCGATATCAGGCCAGTTCCGCGATCTGATGAACGAGTGGAAGCGCGCTGGGCGAACAAATAAACGCGCCGACGATGCGCTCTGGGAGCGTTTCTCCGCTGCTCAGAACCGCTTCTATGAGGCTCGCAACGCGTTCAACAGCCAACTCGATGACGAATTTGCTGCCAACCGCGATCTTAAGCTTGAGTTGCTCGCCGAAGCTGAAAAGCTCGTGCCGGTCACCGACATTGCCAATGCGAAAGCGCAGATTCGCACAATTGGCGAGAAGTGGGACGCCATCGGTCGAGTACCTCGCTCCGACATGCAGCGTACTGAAGGTCGCCTACGTGATATCGAAAATCAGATTCGCAACGCAGAATCCGAGCAGTGGAAAAAGACCGATCCTGAAAAGGACGAGCGCTCTGCAGGCATGGCTGAACAGCTCCAAAGCCTCATTGACGAGCTAGAAGGACAGCTCGCCGAGGCAAGGGCTGCGGGCGATGACAAGAAGGTCAAGGAATTCGAGGACGCGCTCGAGGCACGCAAGGCGTGGCTCGCGGCTGTCCAAGACAACTAACCACTCAATCAAACTCGTGGGGCCGGATCTGATTATCAGATCCGGCCCCGTCGTTGTCCACATGTGTGGGAAGTCAAAGCAGAGTGCCAAGCAGGAATGCTTTTCTGTACATATGACCCTTCACGTGTTCCACCCTCACAGCCTTGCCGACTGGCACAGCGGACATTGCCTGACCAGAGAAGGTCTCATGGTCGAACTTGGGACCATCGGTTTTGTTGGCGTCGATCTGTGCCGCTCCCCTGCCGATCGCGGAAGAATCCTGGCGATGCAATACTCAGACAAGGTCCTCCATCGCGAGAGTGCGCTATGGGTCCATACCGGGTTCCACACGTCAGTACTGACCACCCGAATAGACGTCGCCCGCGATGTACCTGTAGCTGACGTCGTCGTGATCGGCGGGCAGCAGGTAACGACCCTCGAACGTACAGCGCTCGATCTGCTCATCAACCGTGAAGAGCATGCAGTTAAGTACATATGCGAACTTGTTCGAGCCGGAACCAGCATCGATGCGATCGAAAAGCTGGCGAACCAGCGGTCACTGGGGGGCGTCGTAGGTGCGCGAACGATTCTTAAACAATTGCCTCGCGATCTCGGGTCGCTGACTTTTTCTCAGAGCCCGTGAGCCTATACGCGTCGTACACACCCTCGATCTTCCGGATCTCTCGCAGCACCTGCTGGAGATGATGCGGATCCGCCATCTCAAACGTGAAATTCAAACGCGTCACACGTTCGTTCGACGTGTTCATCGAACCCATGAGCATATTGATGTCGTGCTCAGACAGCACCCTTGTGACGTCTGCGAGCAGCCCCTTGCGGTCAAGTGCCTCGATCTGAATTTGGACGAGGAAGACGTTGCCGTCCGCGTTGTCGGCCCAAGCGATTGTAATAAATCGTTCGGGCTCGCGGCGAAGCGAGCGCATGTTCCGGCAATCCTTGCGGTGTACCGAAATACCGTTTCCTCGCGTAATGAACCCAACGATGTCGTCTGGTGGCACAGGCGTACAACACTTGGCGAGCTTGACGAGCACGTCCGTCTGTTCCATGTCTGACACAACGACAGCCGAGGATGTCGCACCAATCCGCGAATGTTGGATGCGGGTCGGGGTGACTGCTTCTGCCATCGTCTCTTCGACGCCTGCGCGACCACCCTGGCTTGAAATGAGCCGGCGCACCACCGTCTCCGCGGAAATCGTTCCTTCGCCGATCGCGGCATACAGCTCGGTCACGTCAGATCTAGATAGGTCCTGAGCCACGGCCTTAAGAGTCTCGTGAGACATAAGGCGCTGGACAGGTTCATTCTTACGGCGAATGGCCTTGGCGAGCTTGTCCTTACCCCGTTCGATCGCCTCTTCTCTACGCGACTTCGTGAACCACGACTTGATCTTTGAACGAGCACGCGGTGTTGCCACGAAGTCCTGCCAACCCTGGGACGGCCGCGCGTCCTCAGCCTTCGTGGTAATAATCTCGACCGTATCGCCAGATTCGAGTCGATGATCGAGGGTCACAAGCTTGTCGTTGACCTTGGCGCCCACGGTACGGTGGCCGACTTCGGTGTGAACCGCGTAGGCAAAGTCAACTGGTGTTGACCCGCTCGCCAGTTCAATAACCTCACCCATCGGGGTGAAGACGTAGACCTGCGAACCCGACATCTCGTAGCGAAGCGAATCGAGAAATTCCTTCGGATCGGCCGTCTCTCGTTGCCAATCGACAAGCTGACGTAGCCACTCGAGCTGGGTGTCGGCCTGCCCGCTCTCATCAGCTTTTGCCGTGCTCGGATTCTCCTTGTAGCGCCAGTGTGCTGCTACTCCGAATTCGGCACGCTTGTGCATGTCATGAGTTCGGATTTGGATCTCGACTGTCTTCGAACCCGGACCCAGAATAGTCGTGTGGATCGACTGATAGAGGTTGAACTTGGGCGATGCAATGTAATCCTTGATGCGCCCCTGGACCGGCACGTAAAGGGAGTTCGCGATACCAAGTGCTGTGTAGCAGTCCTGAATTTCGTCGACCAGCACGCGCACGCCGATCAGATCGTAGATATCTTCAAAGTCACGGCCACGGAGAATCATTTTCTGGTAGATCGAATAATAATGCTTCGGGCGACCCGAAATCGTGCACTTGATCTTCGCCTTCGCGAGCTCGCGCTCCAGTTCGGTTTTCATCTGGGCAATATAGCGTTCACGTTCTGGCGCGCGGTCTTGGACCATCCGCTCAATCTCAGAATAGACCGCCGGATACAGTTCTTTAAAGGAGCGATCCTCGAGTTCCCACTTGATCGAGTTCATGCCGAGGCGATGGGCCAGCGGTGCATAGATCTCGAGAGTCTCTCGGGCCTTCTTTTGAGCTGAGCCCGACTCCACATGCTTCCATGTCCGCGCATTGTGCAGGCGGTCCCCAAGCTTGATCAAAAGAACGCGAATGTCCTTAGCCATCGCGATGACCATCTTGCGTACAGTTTCAGCCTGGGCAGCAGCGCCGTACTCCACCTTATCCAGCTTCGTCACACCATCAACGAGCAGCGCGACCGCCTTGCCATAGTCACGCTCGAGCTCCTTGAGTGAATAGCTCGTGTCCTCGACCGTATCGTGTAACAGAGCCGCAACTAGAGTGTCCTCATCCATACCAAGTTCGGCAAGAATTTTGGCAACCGCAACCGGGTGGGTGATGTACGGTTCGCCAGATTTACGCACCTGACCCTCATGGGCTTGATCGGCTGTGAGATAGGCGCGAATGATCCGCGCTTTATCTACCTTGCGCGTTCCAAGCGCGCGCATGAGGGGTTCGAGAAGCGCAGGGGTGTCGCTCCTGCGCCCGAGCCACGATAATCTCGATCTAATCCGGGGCTCTTGATCTTGAACCGAAGGTGTTTCCATGTTGGGATTATACGCCAACATTACCTGCAGTGACGCAGGTAACCGCACTAGTAGGAAATAACGGACTCTACCGGGTAGTCGAAACGCTCCGCGAGGTACTCACGTCCACCGAGCTCGGTGAGTTCCAGCAACACGCACAGAGCAGCCGGCTGACCGCCTGCCTGTTCAATGAGGTGAAATGCCGCACCGGCAGTACCGCCGGTTGCAAGCACGTCATCGATCACGAGAACACGCATGCCATCTTCTACCGTGAATGGCTGCAGCTCCATACGCGCTGACCCGTATTCGAGATCGTAGTTCACGCCGACGACAGGGCCCGGCAGACGCCCGGCCTTGCGCACAGTTAGCATGCCCACTCCGAGCTCGTGAGCGAGCGGAGCGCCGAGAATGAAGCCGCGAGACTCGAGTCCGGCAACCGCGTCGCACTTACCGCGATATCGGTCAGCCAGAATATGGATGAGTGAGGAGAATGCTTCGCCGTCTGCGATCAGTGGCGTGATGTCTCGAAAGAGCACGCCGCGTGCTGGAAAGTCATCGACTTCCCGCACGTGGGACTTCACAAGTTCAACGGTGTCTTCTGGAAAGATGGCGTCGCTGCTCATCGATTTTTCCTCTTCTTCTTGTGTCGCTTTGGCTGTGCACTTTGGCCACGGTGGCCACCCGCTACCGGTTCGGTGGATATGTTACCGGACGGCACGTCAGTCTTCTCATCAGTATCAGGTTGTGGATCTGGATTGTCCTGGCGGCGATCCAAAATCTCCTGGGTGTGAGCCTGAATTTCTGGACTACGCTCGGCGAGCGCAACTGCTAATGGAGCTGCCACGAAGATCGAGGAAATAGCAGAAAGGAACATTCCAACGAACATGACGAGCGAGAGATCGCGGAGTGTGTCGGCTCCCAGAAGCCACACGCCGATCACAAGCACTGCCATGAGCGGAAGAAGGCCCGTGATGGACGTGTTGAGCGAACGGATCAGCGTTTGGTTGATTGCCAGGTTTGATTCTTCGGCATACGTCCGATCGTATTGCTCGGTCAGCTCCGACGTATTTTCGCGAACCTTGTCAAACACCACCACCGTGTCATAGAGCGAATAGCCCATAATCGTGAGCAGCCCGATAACCGTGGCCGGCGTGATTTCGAGACCCAATACCCAGTACACGCCGAGTGTCACCACAAAGTCATGAACCAATGCGCCGAGTGCACCCACCGCGATCGTCCACGATCGGAAGTACGCCATAAGGACGATCGAAATCGCGATCATGAAGATGATCATCGCTTGGATCGCCTGGGCCAAGACATCCTGACCCCACGATGGACCGATGAAGGTCGAGGTAACTTCACTTTCAGAGACGTCGTACGCATCGGCTAGCGCGCGCCGGGCGTCTTGTGTTGCCTCATCACCCAATTCTTCAGTTTGGACTCGCACAGAACTTTGGCCAACATTTGACACACGAGGCACAGAGTCAGAAAATTCTGCAATGACGTCGTATGCAGGTTGGTGATCCGTTGTCGAGGTATCCGACACCGTGAACTGCGAACCGCCACGAAACTCGATCCCGAGGTTCGGCTCACGAATGAGAAATGATGCGATCGATGCCAGAACGAAGAAGATTGCCACAGAGAACCACATTTTGCGGCGTCCGACGATGTCGAGCGTACGCTTGCCTGTATAGAGATCATTACCGATCGAGTACATCGACATTACGCATCCTCTCCTTGCGCCTGTTGAGCCTTGCGTGCCTCACGGCGCTGTCGAGCACGTTTTTTCGCGAGTGATTCCCCTGGCTCAAGCGACGAGTCATCCGTTTGAAAACCGGATGCTCCGGCGTCCGTGAACCGCGCGTCTGGCAACTCGTAGTCGTGGATCTCCACTCCGTCCGAGGTGACCATTGAGCGACGCTTTTTCTTCGGCTTCGCCTGTGCTGACGACGGGAGTGAACGGCCCCTGTATCGAGGCTTCGATTCGAGCTTGATGGGATCCATGCCAGAGCCACGCTTTCCTCGACCGAAGTAAGTGGTCTTGGCGATCACCGTCATGAGCGGGTAAGTGAACATCGTGACGACGAATAGGTCGAGCAACGTGGTCACACCGAGTGTGAATGCGAATCCGCGCACCGAGCCGACCGTGAGGAAATAGAGAATGACAGCTGCCACAAGGTTGACGACGTCCGAAATAATAATCGTTCGTTTTGCGCGATCCCAGCCGTGCTGAACCGCTGCCGGAATCTTTCGGCCATCGCGAATTTCGTCGCGGATTCGTTCGAAGTAAACGATGGAGGAATCCGCCGTCACGCCGATCGAAATAATGATACCGAGTACGCCTGCCATGGATAAGCGGTAGCCCATCGTCCAGGACAGCAGCGAGATGATGAGGTAGGACATGCCGGTAGACAGCAGTATCGAGCCCACAGCAATGGCGCCAAGCGCATGGTATTGCCAGATCATGTACACCACGATCAGGAGTAAGCCTGCAAGGCCGGCAATGAGACCTGAGGTTAGTTGTTCGGAGCCAAGCGTTGCGGAAATTTGCTCTTCTGACTGGACTTCGAATTGCAGTGGCAGCGAGCCAAACTTCAACTGATTGGCGAGCGAAGCAGCTTGATCGGCATCGAAGCTTCCGGAAATCTGGGCCTCTCCACCGGTGATCGTGTAGCTGACCGTCGCAAAAGAAATGACGTTGCCATCAAGTACTGTGGCGAATGCATTTTGCGGATACTCAAGACCTGCGAGACGACCCGTGACGTCAGCAAATATCGCAGCGCCCTCGGAGTCGAAAGACATGTTGACGGCCCACCCGCC
>JAAYGH010000005.1 GCA_012727825.1 Trueperella sp. | reverse complement strand
TCCAGGTGGTTGGTGGGCTCGTCAAGGAGCAGGAGGTCTGGTGCATCGAGCAGGAGCTTGCACAGCGCCACGCGGCGGCGTTCGCCACCCGACAGGATATTGACAGGAGTGTCCGGTGGCGGGCAACGCAGAGCGTCCATCGCCTGCTGGAGCTGGGCGTCGATATCCCACGCATTGGCGGCGTCGATTTCCGTCTGAAGCTTGCCCATCTCTTCCATCAGAGCGTCAAAATCAGCATCCGGATCAGCCATTTCCATACCGATTGCGTTGAAGCGATCGACCTTTGCGAGGATGTCGGCGACGCCCTCGCGGACGTTTTCTATGACCGTCTTATCCTCGGTCAGTGGGGGCTCCTGCAACAGGATGCCAACCGAGTATCCCGGCGACAGGCGCGCTTCACCGTTGGACGGCTTATCGAGGCCGGCCATGACCTTCAAAATCGTTGACTTGCCGGCACCATTCGGGCCGACCATGCCGATCTTCGCACCCGGGTAGAATGCCATCGTCACGTCGTCAAGAATGACCTTGTCACCCACCGTCTTACGAGTGTTGATCATCTGGTAAATAAACTCAGCCACTGTTCTCCCATTGCTTGTTGTTCGCGGTTGCAACCACACACAAGCCTAATTTATCCCCGAGATTGCGCAAAGACCTGCACCTAGGCAGTTGGTCTCACTAGATGCAGGCCTCCGGCGCCCTCGGCGCGGTTTCCGCGTCTTATGCGTCGACGAGCGCGCGTTCCTCCTCGTCGTAGTCCGACTCCTGCAGGTCGTCGAGGTCCGCCGGGTCGGCGTCGTCGAGAACAACGCCATCCTCATCAACGACGCCGTCCGGTCCCGTCTCACCCGCATCGTCGTCGGGTAGCTGGTCACCGCCATCCGCTCCAGTACCATTCCATCCTTGTGCGGGTGTGGCATTTTCACTTTCACCAGTCCAGCCGGGTTCGCCAGGTTGTGGCTGCACGACCGCATCTGAGCGCTTGCCGTAGCTGGCGATGCCACTAGACAACTCCACCCCCACCGAGTCGGCGATGATCGACATTTCGCGCTGCTGCTCACCACTCTTGTCTATCCATAGGCGGGTAGTGAGTCGCCCACGCACAATCACGGGCATGCCCTTCTTCAAGCTCAGCGACGCGTTGGTGGCAAGAGCTCCATAGCATCGCACGGAGTACCAGGTAGTGACCCCGTCGGTAAATTGATTGTCGTGGCGGCTGAAGTAACGCGGAGTCACACCCACCCGGAAGATGGTCGTGGCTCGGTTCGAATCGGTGCCCGAACCATTGGTTCGGTTACTAAACATTCTCGGTTCGCCGCCGATCCAGCCGCGAATCGTTACATGGGTATCGTTCATCAGATCTCCTTTGTCAGTTGATGTGAAACTGACTTTGCCAAGCTCGGAGAAATCGTGCGTCAGCCACGTGCCCAAATGTGGATGGCGTGCGCGTTGGTCAGGGTGTGGAGAACTTTTTAACGACGGCGGCGCACCAGCGACGACCACCGATCAACATCCCTGAAATCCACCGAAGAAAAGTTACGCCGCTAGATCCTGGACCCCGTTGACCACCAGCATGACGGCGGCAATGATGAAAAATATTCCCGCAACGATGTCAATATACGGCCCGGCTCGCAGTAACCGAGCGCGGACGACCTGCGTTGATACAAGGGTGGCGTATGCAAATTGCAAGATGGCAGACGACACCGACAACGCTAGGACCAAAGCGACTGCGAGCCCCACAGACGGACTTCGCGGGAGCAGCGGGGCAATCAACGCCGTAAGAAACAGTACGATCTTGGGATTCGACAGGTTGGTCACCAAGCCGTGGCGATAGGCATGACCTAACGTGCCAAGCCGCATTTCAGCTTCAACCAGATCGCGTGGAGGATTTTTGCGTTCCGCCACGCCGTTACGGAGCATCCCGACGCCAAGGTACGCCAACCATGCGCCCCCGAGGACCTGCACAAATCCGAGCACATCAGGATACGCACTCAGCAGCGCGGCGGCGCCGAAGACGGTAAGGATTCCCCACCACACCACGCCAGTTTGAATTCCAGCAGTCACTGCAACCGCGTGCCGGCGCGACCTCGTGGCGGTACGCGTGATGAGCACGACGTCTGGCCCAGGTGATGCTGCTCCAGCCAGGTTTAAGACGATCAGCGTGAACCACGCACCGATATTCATGTCAGTCCTGTTCCCACATGGACCAATGAGGTGGACGTATCACTCCTCGCTGTGAAGCCCGTCCGAATTTTTAAGCCCGTCCGAATTTTGAAACACGTCCGAGTGAAGTTCAGTACGCGTGATCCGATGCTGCTCCAAAATCTCGCGTGGACCACTCACCAAATGCTCGTCGGTCACCTCCGCAACGGCGGCCCGGATCGTCTGGTCGTACGCGTCCGCAGCCTTTCTCGCGCCCGCCCTGATCGCTCGCCTTCCAAGCCATACAGCAAGAACACCGACCGCGACAGCTGCAAAGCCCAGCCCGAGCCGCACCGGAAGCTCCCACGGCGCAAAGAGCGCAATACCGATCCCTGCGAGGATGAGCACCACAAGAACCACAATCCCCACGACGGCGGGAGTGCGCGAAATCGTTGGCAACGGCGTCGTTCGAATAGCGTTACCCAGCTCCCGCCTAAACCGGTCAGCAGTGGAGACCTTGGCCGTCACCGCATCCTGCCAGACTTCCGGCAAACCCTGCCGCGTGTGCGCAACCCAGGCGTCCCGAATCGCATGAACCATCGTATTTGCGGGCTGCTCAGGAACGACGAGAGCCGGCGCTTGATAGGACTCCCCCGACACTCCGATTGCCTCGACGACCGAGGGAATGCCCGAAGAACGCACGATGCGGTCGTTAATATCGTCCACCGGGGCGCCAGCCACATCGGGCTCGCCCTCGCCCAGATTGTCGCGCAAGCGCCCAGCGATCGCATCCAATTCAGCGGCCGCCGTCCGCGTGTTGATCGAAGGCCCTTCCACAGCTTCGGCAAGGCGCGCACGAACTTGCTCCACTCCCTCACCCGTCAGAGCAGAGGCTGCGAGGATCGGCACCCGTGTAAGTCCATCTTTATCGAGAAGATTGCGAAGATCGCCGAGAATCGTATCGCGCTCGCCAACCGGTACGCGGTCAATCTGATTCATCACCACGAGCATCGCACCTTGGCGCCCAGACAGTTCGGCCAAGAAGTCTTGATGCAACACCTGATCGGCATACTTTTGCGGATCAAGGATCCACACGAGCAGGTCAACCATCGGTAACAAGCGGTCCACTTGTGCAGAATGCGCGAGCTGTACGGAGTCGTGATCGGGTAAGTCCAGCAACACGAGGCCGTCAAGGTTGTCCTTGCCAACCGTCAGAATCGAGGAATGCTCGATACGCCGGTCTTGGTCCACCTCGAGGTAATTGAGCAAACTCTCGGCGTCCACATTGAACGTACAGGCCGCGGCCCGCTCCGTCGTCGGACGGATGTCGCCCGAATCGGCAAAATTTAGCTCGGTGATCGCATTAAACATTGTCGATTTGCCCGAGCCTGTTCCGCCCACGAGCGCGGCTACGGTCGTCTCTTCTCCCAGCCGCATCCGTTCCTGCGCCCGGCGCAAATCGTCCTGAGCACGCGACGCGACGAACGGGTCAAAAAATCGGCCGCCCGCCGCAACTGCGCGTTGCAAAGCCTTGAGCCGTCCAATGACTTCGTTCGAACCTTCCGCGTTCATCTTTGTCCTATCTGTTGAGCAGTTCACTGGCGCGGACACGCAATGTTGTGGCATCTCCAACATTCACGGTACTCACGACGCCGGTGTATACGGCGACGAGCTCATCCAATGCTTCACGAACTCTGGTTGCGAGATCCTCGCGCACAGCGAACATCAGGTCCTTGGCGTCGAGCTCCTCCGTCATCTTACGCGCTCCCGCAATTCCGCCTGCTGCCACTCCGAGCAGCGCCGCCGTACCGGATGAGCCGAGCCACGGATTTGCCCGCACGCGCTTCTTGGCGATATCTGACTTCCAATTCACGAGTGCGCGGTCAACGATCGCATCGATATCGAGCGAGCTGTTCGCCTCGTCAAGAAGTTGTTCAGTATTGACGACGTCGGCGCTCCACGCCTCGTTCACGTTCATCTGTGCAGTGGTCAGACCCTGGGTGAGAGCAACACGCACCGAGGTGAGGATCGAATCGAAAATTGTGGTCATTGCCCGATCGCGAGCGCCCGAGCGGCGATCGAATATTCCCGGCTTACGGCCGGCAACCATGCCAGCAAGCGGACCTCCGGTGGAGGCCAGTGAGAGCCAGGAGGTGGTCGGGGCGCCCTGGCCGAACCGGCCGTTTGCGATATTGGTCGCGAGCTTGTCGACGGGCTCCTGTGCTCCTTCGTACGCCTTGTCCTTGAGGTCGATCAGCGCGTTGTCCTGCGCTTCCACGGCATCTGCCAAGTACAGCAAGTCGGTGCGTAGCTGTGGCAATGTGGCATTAGTCGTGCGATCGACGAGCGAGTTTCCCGCCTTTGTTTTTGCCACGATTTCGAGCCATTCACGCAATTCGCGCACGTACTCCTCAGGGAGCAAACCAGAATGTGCCCCGGCGTCGGGAATAATAAAGAGCGGGCTTTCGGACAGACCCATCTGGCCCATGCGGTCGGCCAGATCCCTCCTGACGGTCGACAGTGCGCTCTCGGACACACGGTCGAGCACCACCGCGCAGGTCACCCCCCGCATGTTCGCCTGTTGGAGCGTGTCCCACGCCACGGCGTCGCCGTACCGTGACGCCGTCGTGACGAACACCCACAAGTCGGCCGTATCGATCAGTCGGGACGAAAGCTCTCGATTGGAATCGTCTACCGAATCCAAATCTGGCGCGTCCACGAGCACCACGCCCTCGATGGCCGCGTCCATCTGCTTGTACGTGCCCATGCGCGATAGTGCGTGGTCCCGCATTCGCGGGTAGTCGCCCGGATGCATGATCATGATGGGCGTGCGGGTGGTTGGACGTAGCACTGAGGCAGGCGAAATTTCTTCGCGTACAAGAGAGTTCACCAACGTCGATTTTCCTGCACCCGACGAGCCACCAAACACAATCACAGCCGGCAGGTCTGTTGATTCCAGATGCGGCAGGATTCTGCTTTCCAACTGGGTGATCAACTGCTGTCGGGATCTCGAAAGCTCACGAGAACCCGGCATGTCCAACGGTAAATGGGCGTTGTGGAGCGCCTCGAGGGTGCGAGAAACGAGACCTGAAAGGCGTGCACGGGAGAAAGCTGGAGTACTCACGTCCCCCATTGTGTCGCATAACCTGCCTAAATGCTTAATAAAACTCCCGCAGACCCGATGCGGTCCGAACGATTCGCCCGATGAGCCAACGGAACGGTAATATTTGCTTGCACGCCCTCATAGCTCAGCGGATAGAGCAGTGGCCTTCTAAGCCATGTGTCGCAGGTTCGAGTCCTGCTGGGGGCGCTCCTGCCCGGCCTCGAGTCGTCATGTAAGATTTGCAGGTGACTAATTTTTCTGCCCAAACCACGCCCATTATCTGGATCGACTGCGAAATGACCGGCCTCGATCTCGACGCTGATTCGCTCGTTGAGATTGCCGTCGTCGTCACCGACGCCGAACTGCAACCGCTCAACGACGGTCTGACGATCGTTATTAAACCCACACCCGAGTCTGTGGAACAGATGGACCCGTTCGTGCGCGATATGCATACAACGACCGGCTTGATTGAGCAGTGGGACGGTGGCGTGTCAGTCAACGACGCCGAGGCCCAGGTTCTCGAGTACATCAAGCGCATTGTTCCCGAGGCACGGAAGGCGCCGCTCGCAGGTAATTCGGTGGGCACTGATCGCGCGTTTATTGCACGAGACATGCCTGCCCTCGACGCCCACCTCCACTACCGCATCATTGACGTGTCCTCCATTAAGGAGCTCGCGAAACGGTGGTACCCGCGCACGTACTTCGCCGCCCCCGAAAAGACGGGCAACCATACGGCACTCGGCGACATCTACGACTCCATCGACGAACTACGGTACTACCGTGCGATTCTCATGCCAGAGGGCGAGGGACCATCGTCGGAGGAATCCCGTGAGGTTGCACAAACCGTGTCCGCCGATCTGACCCGCACCCGCGCCGAAGAAGCTGGGAAAAATCTCGACGAGCTCTCATCTTCTTCTCACAATCACGCCACACAATGAGACCATGAAAACTGCGAGCACTCCGGAGCCGACGAGCGCCGGCGGTCGGCTGCGTAAAACGCTGAACTGGGGCACTGTCCGCTCGCGCGTCACCGCAATCATTCTCCTCGTCACGGCCCTGTCGATGATAGTTGTTGGCGTTCTGGTGTCGGTCATTCAATACCAGGACACGCTCGATTCCGTCGATTCACATCTGTCGCACTCTGAGACTGAGGTGCGCCGGTTCGGTGCGCGTGTGGCGAGCGAAGAAACCCTGTACGCCGATCAACCCGCCGACACGGCCGCGTTCATCGTCCAGTTCATGCAGCAACAAATTCCTGTGGAAAACGAAGGCATGCTGGGATTCGTGGACGGAGAACTCACGTATCACCAAGGCGAACTGGGTATTCCCGTTCAGGAAGACACAGAGCTCATCGAGTTCATCACCCCGTTCACCGCCTCCGAATACACGGAGTGGAGCAATACCCGAACGAGCATCGGCCACTATCGCATTTTAAGCATTCCCGTGGCTGTGGGAGATACCGAGCTCGGCGCTATCGTCTTCGTGCACGATATCGGCGAAGAACTAGCGCCGGTGCGAAGTTTTATTAGGTCCTACCTGGTCATCGCGTTTATCACGATTCTTGTTGCAAGTATTGCTGCGTGGTGGGCTGCCGGCCGCGTCATGGCACCGCTAGATCGGCTTCGTGAAGCAACCACGCGCATTACCGAACACAACTTTGATGAGCGCATTGAGGTGCAGAGCACCGATGACCTCGCCGACGTTTCTCGGTCCTTTAACGCCATGGTCGACCGCATGCGTGCGGCGTTTTCATCCCAAAATCAACTGCTCGACGACGCCGGGCACGAACTACGTACTCCCGTGACGATTCTCCAGGGCCACCTTGAACTCATGGACCCTCACGATCCACAGGATGTGCAGGACACCCGCGAGCTCACACTTGGTGAACTTGATCGCATGCGCCGGCTCACCGATGATCTCGTTCTCCTGGCAAAGACGGAGCGCCCGGACTTCCTGCATACCGGCCCGGTCGACGTCACCGATCTCATGGATGATGCCTACGCACACGCGCGCCAGCTTGGCGACCGCGAATGGGTGCTCGGGGCTGTGGAGCCCGTCGTCGTCGATGGCGATTCCCAACGGCTCCTTCAGGCAATTCTCCAGCTCGCCTCCAACGCGGTAAAATTTTCTGCCGAGGGCTCCCCCATCACACTGTCCGCACAGGTCAAGGGTGGCAACGGGGGCACGAGTAGGGAGCTTTACCTGTCAGTTGCGGACGAGGGTGTGGGCATCGCACCCGAAAATCAGACCCGAATTTTCGAACGCTTTGGACGCGTAGATTCCTCCCGCCAAGGCGCCGGCCTTGGACTTTCCGTCGTCTCGGCGATTGCCAGTTCCCACGGTGGCGATGTGGCTCTGAGCTCGGTGGAGGGCAAAGGCTCAACATTTTCGGTGGTCCTTCCACTGAAGCAAGATACTTCCGTAGAATCAGACGTATAACGTTTTAAGAAAGGGACTGGCGTGGCAAACATTCTGGTCATTGAAGATGAGAAGGGTATTTCCTCCTTCATCGCAAAAGGCCTCAAAGCGGCCGGTCACCAAACGACGGTCGTCGAAACTGGACGCGACGGGATCTATCACCTGCTCACCGACGGCTACGATCTTGCCATCCTTGATATCGGCCTACCTGACATCGACGGGTTCGAGGTGCTCGAACAGGCCCGCGGGCAAGGTGTGTCGATCCCGGTGATCATTTTGACGGCGCGGTCGTCTGTAGAGGACACGGTGTCAGGGCTCGAGTCCGGCGCGGATGATTACATGGCCAAGCCCTTCCGCTTCGAAGAGTTGCTCGCTCGCGTGCGACTGCGCCTGCGAGGTGCTCAACAAAGCGTAGCGAGGTCAACCGACACCACGGTGGTCACCGTCGGCGACCTGACGCTCGACCTCCGGTCCCGCCGAGTCAATGTGATGGGTAAAGAAGAGGAACTCTCAGCCCGAGAGTTCGCCATGCTCGAGTTCTTCATGACCCATCCCGATCAGGTGCTTTCGCGCGTCCAGCTCCTCGATAACGTGTGGGGTTACGATTTCGACCCGGGCTCGAACGTTGTGGACGTGTACGTGCGCTACTTGCGCCAAAAGATTGGCAACGCACGCCTCGAGACCGTGCGAGGCATGGGATACCGCCTCGTTTCACGCTAGCTCAGCCTGAAAGAATTCATGACGCCGCCGGGTCGGTGCCGATCGGAATACGCCGATGGCACCGACCCGGCTCTTTTGCGTCAGCGCGTGCGCGGCGCACTTTCAGGTTGCCGGTAAGCGCCGGGCGCCCAGGAGCGGGTGCGCTCTTCCCACCACAGCACGCGGCGAATGCGGGCTTCGGCCTCGCGCGGCGACCTGTTGACGTCTGAGTTGGATGCCATCGACAGGGCTACCGCGGTGGTGCGCGCGTACAGATCGTAGGGGTTGGTGCGCGCCTCAAGGTAGCCGCACCACTCTTCGAGCACCTCTTCGGAGCGCGGATAGAAACTACAGCGCATTCCGCCGGGGTTCAGATATTCGAGCCGCTCGCGATACGGCTCGGACGGATCGGCTTCCACCCATCCAGCTTCGGCGAGGAAGGGTAGCACCGACACGTGTGCCAGTAGGCACCCCCAGTCGTCGTTGCGCTTGCCAGGCCCTACGTGGTCGAGGTCGATGAGGGTGAGCGCTCCGTCGTCGTCGATCAAAATGTTGGCTTCGAAGAAATCTCCGTGTGTGGCAACATCCGGACCGCCGAAATCCGCCTTGATAATCTCTGTGACCATCTTCGTGATGCGGTCGATGTCCTGCGTATAGGCCGGTAGGATTTCGCGAGCCGTCTTCGCATAGTGGCGAATGCGCTTCGCCCATGAGGAGTGCTCGTCGAGGGCCTTCACCGCCGGTCCGAGCGAATCGAGAATCTGCTCGAATTCTGCAATTTTGGGAATCGCGCCGTCCGGCCGGAACGCGATCTCGTTCGAAAACGAGTGGCCGCGCGCAGTTTCGGAGATCACCACACCGGAATCGGTGGAGTAAATAATCGCAGGGATCGGGGCGTCTCCTTCCCCAACGGCGTTCGTGCGGCGCACGAGTTCTTTGCCAGTTTTCGGATGAAGGATTTTTCCGAATGCAACCGACTCGCCGTCCTTCTTGTATTCGACAACAGCACGCCGGGTTGGTCGGTAAACGACGATGTCGGCGGTGAGATTTGGGATGCCAAGCTGTTGGCTCATGAACTCGGCGTTGGTAGCCTCGGGCAATCCCGGGAGCGCTGGATCATGAGGGAACTGCCAGACATGGATGGGATCTACCACCACGCCCGAGGGGTCGGTAAAGGTGAGGACGGCGTCGGAGGTGTCGACCTTCTCCGTCGAAGCCGTCAGGTACGTGGAAAAATCGCGATCCGTGGCACGGGCATTGACGAAATATCCCACCGAGACGCCGGCGCCCGGGCGAAGGAAAGGCTTGTCCGTCGAATAGTCGATGAG
>JAAYGH010000176.1 GCA_012727825.1 Trueperella sp. | reverse complement strand
GGCAAGCTCTACCTGCCGATCGTCCAGTCGCTCGTCTACCACTACCAGGCGATCAACGTTGAGGCGCAACTGGCCCAGCCGTCGTCGTTGCTTCACTGGACTCGCGGAATCCTATCGATTCGCCGCAAACATCCGGTTCTCGGCAACGGAAGTTTCCAGTTGCGCGAGGCTAACAACGAGGCGGTACTCGCATTCACGCGCGAGAACGAGGATCAAGTGATGCTGTGCGTTATGAACCTTGCGAACACGCCACGCGCGGCCGAGATCGCGGTCCCCGAATTTGCCGGATGGGAGGCAACCGACATCTTCGGCGGTGCTGGCTTCCCTCAGGTTGACGACGACGGGACATACGGCATGACACTGGGCGCACGTGACTTCTTCTGGCTCGAGCTCACACGGCCCGGCGCCCAAGAGCCCGCGCCCGTGGAGGGTATTGAAGCTGCCGACAAGTCGGATGAGGTTCCTCCCCCGACCAGTGTGGTGTCGGAGAACGCATGATGCGTCACTGGACCGCCTCTCCGACCGATCTCGCAGCCGCGACGCGCGAGTGGATGACCGGGGCGCGCTGGTTCACCGGCGATACTTCGGCCGATGTGTCCTTCACGCATGCGAGCCCCATTGAGGCAAACGAGAACGTGGCAACCGTGCTGTTCTTCGTACGTTGTGGCGATCTCACTTTCTCGGTGCCGCTGACATTCCGGGAAGGGCCAGCCAGGCGCGAAAACTCCGATGTGGAGCCAATCGGAATCATTGGTGATGTGTGGGTGTGGGACGCGACCGAGGACGTCGATGGTCAGCGCGCTCTGCTCGGTGTGCTGACGGCGGACCGGGCCGACAGTGCCGGTGCACTGCGGCTCACGTCCAACCCGGTACGTCGTGCATTTCCGGCAGTATCGAGCTCGCATCGGTTGACCTCCGAACAATCGAACACGTCGATCATTTACCGGTTCGTCGATCCCGACGCCGAAGGATCTTTGGGCATCATTCTCAAGGTGTTTCGGGTGCTCAGTGACGGGGCTAATCCCGACGTCGAACTCCAGCAGGCCCTCGATGCCGCCGGTTCACAAGCGGTGCCGCGGCAGTACGGATCCGTACGAGGCGCATGGGACGGCGGTGAGACCGATGTACTTGTTGCGCAGGAGTTCCTCGTGGGCGCGGCGGACGCGTGGCAGGTCATCACGAACGAGCTCAATGCGGGACACCTCGAGGTCACAGATGAGATTCGAGATCTCGGCGCACTCACGGCCGACATTCACCGTGAGTTGGGCGAGGCGTTCACCGCTGTTGACGCCACCGATGAGGCACGCGAGGCGCTGGTTGCGCAATGGTACGAGAGAGCCGACCGAGCACTTTCCGATGCTCCGGAGCTCGCCGAGCATCGCACAGCGATTATCGACACCTTCGACCAAGCCCGCGATGTGGACTGGCCGACCCTCCAGCGGGTGCACGGCGATTTCCACCTCGGCCAGGTTCTGCACGTCCCGGGCCGAGGCTGGGTGGCACTCGACTTCGAAGGTGAGCCGCTGAGGCCGCTTTCCCAGCGTGTCCAGCCCGACCTCGCACTCCGCGACGTTGCCGGCATGCTCCGATCATTCGATTATGCTGCCGGGTCTGCAATCCTTGCGGGCGGAGACGGAGAAAATCTGACCGCCTGGACGGCGGCGGCGCAGTCAGCGTTCATGGAGGGATACGGCGAACTTTCGGAATCCGAGACCGCAATCCTTGATGCGCTTATCCTCGACAAGGCTCTTTACGAAGTTTCATACGAGACTTCGAGCAGACCCGACTGGGTGCATATTCCCGTCGGTGGAGTACTTCGAATTCTTGAGGGCTCGCAACAACAATCCGACGTAGAATAGAACGAACACTTCTAACGCCGACTCAGAAAGACGTGTGACATGACCGAACAGGCTGCACCTCTCCCAGTGACTCACGACGTGCTCGATGCCGTCTCCAATGGACACCACCATTCGCCCCACGACGTGCTTGGACCCCACACTAATGGTGAGAACGTCACGATCCGGGTGAGCCGTCAGTTGGCTGACGCCGTGACCATCGTCACCCCCGATGGTGAGTTCCCCGCAGAACACGAATGGAACGGTATCTGGGTGGCGGTGCTGGAGGGTAGCGAGATTCCGACCTACCAGGTCCGCGCAACGTTTGGAGAGTTTGAAGCAACGACGGACGACGGCTACCGATTCCTTCCGACCATTGGCGAAGTCGATCGTTACCTGTTCTCCGAAGGCCGCCATGAGGAACTGTGGAAGGTCCTTGGAGCTCACCTACGCGAGTACGATACCCCGATGGGCATTGTCCACGGTACGAGCTTCTCGGTGTGGGCGCCCAACGCTCGCGCAGTTCGAGTTATTGGTGACTTTAACTCGTGGAGCGGCATCGGGTCATCGATGCGCACGATGGGCACAACCGGCATTTGGGAAGTCTTTGTGCCTGGCGCCGAGGACGGCCAGCGTTACAAGTTTGAAATTCAGTATGCCGACGGCTCGTGGAACCAAAAGGCAGACCCGATGGCTCGCCGAACTGAAATCCCCCCGTCGACCGCCTCGGTCATCACCCATTCAGAGTTCGAATGGGACGACGACGAGTGGATGGACAAGCGTGCCCAGACCGATCCACACGAAGGACCAGTCTCGGTCTATGAAGTGCATCTTGGCTCGTGGCGTCAAGGTCTTGATTACCGCACAGCTGCAGAGCAGCTCATCGGCCACATCAAATACCTCGGCTTTACACACGTGGAGTTCATGCCACTGGCAGAACACCCGTTTGGCCCATCGTGGGGCTACCAAGTGACCTCCTACTACGCTCCGACCGCGCGTTTTGGTCACCCAGATGACTTGAAGTACCTCATTTCTGAGCTTCACAACGCAGGCATCAGCGTCATTATGGATTGGGTGCCCGCGCACTTCCCCAAGGACGAATGGGCGCTGGCGAACTTCGACGGCACACCGCTGTACGAAGATCCCAACCCGATGCGTGGCCAGCAGCCTGACTGGGGCACTCTCGTGTTTAACTTTGGCCGCCGCGAAGTGCGCAACTTCCTCGTGGCCAACGCGCTGTATTGGATGGAAGAATTCCATATCGACGCGATGCGAGTCGACGCCGTGGCGTCCATGCTCTACCTCGACTACTCACGTGAGGAAGGG
>JAAYGH010000175.1 GCA_012727825.1 Trueperella sp. | reverse complement strand
GCGTAACACAGATGCCAGGTCGGTTGGCAACGAGGCTGGAATGAGGATGATGCCGTCTGCAGCGCCAAGACCCACCCACGACTCAATCGCATCAGCGACCGAATACACGGTGCCAAGAACACACGCAATCCCCTCAAAGGGCCCACAACCGTTGATGTCCTCGATGAGATGGGTGCGTTCTTCCGCAGCCTCGACTGACGCCGAGATGACGATGCCAAGCTCGGCGAACACGAGAACGTCTTTCCCGAGCTCTTGACCTGCCGCCCGTATTGCGAATCGAGCTTCGCGGGCGGCGTGCGGGTCAGCAACGCGTAGGCGCACCGTATCCGCGATCGATGCGATGAGCGTTGCCCGCTCCGGAGTAATCGACGGGTTCGTAATGATTAAGCTGATTCGCAATCCAGCAGCACGCGCATTCTTCGCGGCCGTGAGAATGCCGTCGAAATCAGAATTGGTTCCAAGCGTGATCGTGAGACCCGCCCAGCCCTCGCTCTGCGGGGCCAGAAGGTCGACTGCGACGTTGATAGCTCTCGGAGTGCCCGCGACGCCCGCGAAGACGCCCGCTGTCGACACGTCCGCCAACCGGGCCGCAACCTTCGCCGCGTCAAAAGCGCTCTCGCGCTCTGTCGAATCTGAACTCTGTTGGAATTCAGATCCGAGTGTCACAAAGTCCATGCCGCCCTGCTGGGCAGCCTTGACTGATGCAGCCAACCGCGGATAGTTCAACTGGTCGATCGGAGCTTCATCAAATCCGGGCGGCGTAGAGGCGCCAAGGAGAGTCAGGTCAATGCCCACCCACGTCGTCGCGAGGTGACCGGGTGTCATTGCGACGTCATCGAAGTCGAGCGGTTGTATGTTAGCTAATGATTCTCGTGATACTGCACGTTCCATTGTCATTTTAAATTTTCCATATCTTGAGTCGCCTGTTGCGGGTCCTACCGCGAAGCCATTGGGTGTCAGGAAGACATTCGCCAATCGCGTCGGTGCGACATGGAAATAAATACGGAACTTACCTCTTGGGAATGATGGGGACGCTGTGTGATGTCGAGATCAATCATTGTCATTCCTTTCATGGACGAGGTGCACATCCAACTAAAACCGATTCATATTAATAACGGAGCCTGTATATTTTAAAGCTCTGCTACTCATAGAAAATACCCAAGTTCGCGGCTTTGGGTCAATGAAAAGAGTCGCAACTACCAGCCTATCCGCATTCTGAGAGCACTCATCTCACTGTTTGAGAGCGATCTTTCGCTGAGATTCCGCGGATTTCCATAAATCACCGCAAGCCATGTGAGCTTGAGCACGCAAACCAGCCGATGATGGCGAATAGCTACGAGAGAGTAACTAATATGAGTGAGTAACTAAGAAGTATCTTATTTTGTGGGAAGCACGAGATCGTCTGCATGGACCACGGGCCGCGGTGCTACATGACCTTGGATGAACCCATGGAGCTCGGATGTCGAGAACGCGCTCAGGCCTCGGGCCACCTCACGCCCATTCGTGTCCACGATCGACACGAGATCACCCGCAGTGATCGTTCCGCGCGCGTCCGTCATTCCAACTGCGAGCAGAGACGCACCCCCGCTCTTCAATGCGTTCTTCGCCCCGTCATCCACGGTAATCGTGCCCTTAACGAGTGCGGCGTGGCGCAACCACAGGTCACGAGCAGGAACCTTTCTTGAACGCGGCAGAAACCACGTTCCCACAATTTCGCCGTTGAGTGCAGCTCCCAGTTGGCTGGTCGACGCCAACAAAGTAGCCACGCCACCCGACGTCGCCATGCGGGCTGCATCCACCTTGGTCGCCATACCTCCCGTGCCAACATCCGATCCCTTACCTGTGATCGTGAGGTTGGCAAGAGCATCCATGTTCGTCACTTCAGAAATGAGCTCGGCACCCGGTGTTCCCGGCGGTGCGGTGTAGAGCCCCTCCACATCCGTGAGCAAAATGAGCGCGGTGGCGTCGACGATGTGCGCAACAAGTGCTGCCAGTCGGTCGTTATCGCCAAATCGAATTTCATCCGTAACCACCGCGTCGTTTTCATTGACGATAGGGACGACGCCGAGGTGCAACAGCCGGTTCAGGGCGGACTGGACGTTGTTGTAGTGGCGCCGATCCACCACGTCGTCGGGAGTCAGTAGCGTCTGACCAATGGTGATGCCGTAGCGAGCAAACTCATCCGTATACGCACGAATCAGATGCGATTGCCCGACCATCGAGGCAGCCTGCTGGTCGCGCACGTCGAATGGTCGACGTCGAAAGCCCAGTGGTTTAAGGCCTGCGGCAATTGAACCGGAGGACACGAGTACCACCTGTTGGCCCCGTGCACGGGCCGGACCCACAACATCGACCAGGCGGGTGATCTGCTCACGCGCAAGCGAACCGTTCTCGGTCAGCGACGAGGAACCGATCTTGATGACGATGCGGGGTGCTTGACCCAGCAAAACCCGGTTGGAAAGTAGATGTTGCACAACATCCAGTCTAGCTGCGGGCTAGTTTTCGGACGGGTCTGTCCAAATACCCTCATCGCGGTCCGCACGCATATCTTGGCGAACCTCTTCCTTCGCGTCCATGCGATCGTGGAATGCCGCCTTGCGTTGGGCGCGTGTGGGCCGTGACCAATCCTCGAGGCGCGCGTCCGCGCCGCGTGGCGCGAGATGCTCAGCACCGGTGGACATCATCGGCTCCCAATCGAAGATGACGCCGCCGTCGAGCGGGCCGATCACAACGGTATCGCCCGCGCGGGCGCCCGCCCGAACGAGCTGTCTTTCCACGCCGAGCGCGTTGAGGCGATCGGCGAGAAATCCGACCGCTTCGTCATTCGAAAAGTCGGTCTGATTGATCCAGCGCTCGGGTGTCCGACCGCGCACTTGATAAATGACCGTGCCTGCCTGATTGACCGGCTTGACAGTGAAGCTGGTGTCGTCCTGCGTGACTGGGCGAATGATCGGGCGCGTTTCCGGTAGCACGTCCTTGGCACGCACCTCTTGGACAATCGCGGCAAGGGCGAAACCGAGTTCGCGAAGTCCCTGGTGAGCCGCCGCGGAGACGATATACACCGGATAACCCTTCGCTTCAATATCAGCCTTGACGAACTCGGCGAGCTCACGCGCATCCGGGAGGTCGGCCTTGTTGAGAACCACCACCCGCGGTCGCTCCATGAGTGGGACGCGATCCTCCATGGTCGGGATCTGGTCAGCGTACGCGGCCAACTCATCCTCGATGGTCTGCAGGTCGGACATCGGATCACGAGTAATCTCAAGCGTTCCGCAATCCACGACGTGCGCGATAACAGCACACCTCTCAATATGCCGCAAGAATTCGTGGCCCAAGCCTTTGCCTTCGGAAGCGCCCGGGATGAGGCCAGGAACGTCGGCCATCGTGAAGCGATAGTCTCCAGCGGAGACCACGCCGAGATTTGGTACCAGAGTGGTGAATGGGTAGTCAGCGATCTTTGGCCTCGCGGCGGACATCGCAGCGATGAGCGAGGATTTGCCGGCGGACGGGAATCCGACCAGAGCGACGTCGGCAACCGACTTGAGCTCAAGAACAACAGAAATTTCCTCGCCTGGCTCGCCCTTGAG
>JAAYGH010000174.1 GCA_012727825.1 Trueperella sp. | reverse complement strand
GGGGACGAGCTGACCGACGTCACCGTCAAGGTAGCGGGTCGTGTCATGTTGTTCCGTCCGTCGGGAAAAATTGCGTTTGTGCAGCTCCAGTCGGGTGCGGGTGATCGGTTGCAGGTGATTTTCTCGCTGGCGAACGTTGGCAAGGAGGCGCTTGATGTGCTGAAGGCCGACGTTGACCTTGGTGATCACGTGTACGTCGTCGGGTATGTCGGAGCGTCGAAGCGCGGTGAGCTTTCCGTTTTTGCCACCGAGTGGAAGATGGCATCGAAGGCACTGCGACCGCTACCGAAGACGTTCACTGCCGAGGACGGCACCGAAATGACGCTCAACGAGGAGACCCGTGTGCGTAAGCGTCACCTCGATCTCATCACGCGTGCCGATGCACGCAATATTGTGCAAATTCGAGCGAAGATGATGAAGTCGATCCGCGACACATTCGATGAGCGTGGTTACATCGAGGTCGAGACCCCGATGCTCCAGCCGCTACACGGCGGCGCGGCGGCGAGGCCTTTCGAGACCCACATTAACGCCTACGATCAGGACCTCTACCTCCGTATCGCCACCGAGCTCTACCTGAAGCGCGCCGTCGTCGGTGGGCTCGAGAAGGTCTACGAGATCGGCAAGAATTTCCGTAACGAGGGCGCAGATTCGACGCATTCGCCCGAGTTTTCGGCGATGGAGGCCTACGAGGCCTACTCGACCTACGAGGAGATGGCCGACCTGACCCGCGATCTGATCCAGAACGCGGCGCGCGACATTTTCGGAACGACGACGGTCACGCTCGCCGATGGTACCGACTACGATTTGGGCGGCGAGTGGACACGTCTGGATCTATACGAGTCACTCTCGGAGGCCGTGGGTGAGGAGATCACCGTCGAGACGCCCCGTGAGCGGTTGATTGAGATCGCCGAGGCGAATGGCATCGGCGTCAAGGATTACGCCGTGGCCGGCAAGATCGCGGAGGACATCTGGGAGGAGCTCGTCGGCGATCGCCTGTGGGAGCCGACCTTCGTGTTCGACTTCCCGGAGGACACCTCCCCGCTGACCCGTAACCACCGCTCGAAGCCGGGCGTTACCGAGAAGTGGGACTTGTACGTGCGCGGCGTCGAGGTCGCGACGGCATACACGGAGCTCGCCGACCCGGTCATCCAGCGCGAGCGGCTCACGCAGCAGTCGCTCGATGCGGCCGCCGGCGACCCGGAGGCCATGCAGCTCGACGAGGACTTCATCGAGGCAATGGAGCAGGGCTTTCCGCCATCGGGCGGCATGGGCATGGGCATCGACCGCATGCTCATGGTGCTCACCGGCCTCGGCATCCGCGAAACGATTTTATTCCCGTTCGTCCGTCCGCATGCCCGCAAGTCGGTGACCTCGGTGCCAGGCGTGGAATCACCAGCTGACTCTGCTGACTCTGCCGGTTCTGCTGACTCTGCTGGTTCTGCGGGCTCTGTCGGTTCTGCCGACTAACACCACCGTTTTCATGCGAAAGCCCGGCCTCCCTCTTGGAGTGCCGGGCTTTCGTCTGCGTTGGATAGAGGCGCACGGTCGTAAACCCTGATCAAGCCCCGGTCGTACCCCGGCCGCGCTCCGGTCTGCGCCCGGCCGTGCTTAGACCACGCCCCGGACTGTACCCAGACCTTGCCCTGACTACGCCCCGCCCGTGCCCGGCCGTGCTTAGACCACGCCCCGGACCGTACCCAGACCACGCCCAGCCCAAACCTAGAACGGAACCTCGTCATCCGTATCGAAGTCAATGCCTACATGCGAGTCGCTCCGTGGCGGTGGTGCTGGCGATTCGCCTGGAGGCACACTTCTCCGCCGGCCGTGGGAAGTGTATTCCCACCCCTTCTGGTCGCGGAACGACCAGCCATCCCGATGCCGGAAGATCGTAATGTCGTTGCGGTGCACGAATCGATGGTGGTGCCAACAGAGCATGACCAAATTATCTATATCCGAGGTTCCACCATTCTTCCAATGAATGGCGTGATGGATTTGGGAAGATTGGTAGGTGTGGTGGCACCCTGGGAACCGACATGTTCGATCCCGGGCAATTATCGCTCTTCGTTGTTGCGGGGTACATAGCCTATTGGCTTGCCCGTGGTCGAGAGTCACGCCGTTTCGAGAGAAAATTTGCCGGGATAACCGTGAATCACACAGGAGAGTCATGAGGTCGGATGGGACGAGGGGAGTGCCGTCGTCGAGTGTAGCCGGTTCCAGGCCCTTAAAAAGATCTGGATCGATGCCCGCACGAATCTCATCGAGCACCGGGCCCAAGATCGGATGTTCCGACGAGACCGTGCCCGCTTCCCGATCGAATGCCGTCATTCCTTCTTCGAGCTTCGCGGCTTCGTTGAGCTTCGCAGCTTCTTCGAGTTTGGCTGCAGCTTCGGCGTTTACGAGAGTGTCAAGTGGAACTTGAACGGAGATGTGTGCGGCGCCGTTACCGCTACCTGCCTCATCACTATCCTCGCTGGCACGATTGCACAGTTCCGCTAGCGCTGCCGCTCGCCGAGAGAGCGGGCCGCGGGGATCACCAAGGCTTGGTACACCCATCACCTTTGTGAGGGCACTATCGACAATCTTCCCGTTGAGGGAGTCGAGGAAGCCACTGATGATCCAACCATCCGGCTCCTCGACGATCGAAAGTCGTTCGTCCTTCGACGTCTCGCGCGCCATTCGCTCGGATCGTTTCGGCGCATGCTTAATCGCCCATGCCTTGACATGCTTCTCGAACTGGCCCGCATCCATCTTCTGTGCGGCCCTTCGAAGCTGTTCCTCACCATCCTCAGGATCCAGCAGTTGTTTCTTCAATACCGGCGCTTGAATGACCTGCGTCAATACATCGACGTGCGAAACAGAGATATCACCCTCCGTCAGATCATTCTTGAACGCAGGCAAATCTCTCTTGAGCGCGGTTGCGCGCCGGACCGACCGTCGTGAATCCGCCAAGCTGACCTTGGATACCTGGCGCTCGTACTCGGCTACGGTTCGTGCCCCCGAGTTCTGCCAGTCTCCAGTTTCATTGACCCGGCCGAGGGTATCTGCACGAAGAGCGCCAATCTTCGTTTCGGCCTTTGCCAACAGGGCAGAAAAGGTCAACAAATCCTCGCCAGCGAGGTGATTTACCGCGCCCCGAGCGAGAGAATCGAGTGCGCCAACAATCGAACGTAGTTCCCCGACCGTGCCAGAT
>JAAYGH010000173.1 GCA_012727825.1 Trueperella sp. | reverse complement strand
GCGTAGATGTGAATGAGCAGGGCGTCGTCCGTCTTATCGTGGTCCACGCGCCAGACCTCAATGATGCCAGTCTCGCGCTCATCGGCTGACGGCTCTTCTACAGTCATCGTGCACGGCGGGGACATCCAATTCAGCGGCTTATATGAACCGCCGTCTGCATGCACAAGCACCGCACCGTCAGCCTTGATCATCACGGCACGCTTCGCCGGTTCAAGATGCGCATCAAGGCGACCGGAGTAGTCGACGGCACAGGTGGCAAACACAATTCGCACAGATGTCCTTTCGGGGGCGTTCTCAGACCGTAGGGCGCGAGCAAGCCTACCAGAGGGCGTCAGGCCATCGTCGGCTCGGCCGACGGCGCGGCCGAATCAATCCAGGACAGGAGTGCAAAAATCTCCCCGCTGCTCGAGGCAATGTGCCAACGATCGTCAGGAAGAATGAGAGTAACGATCTGCACGCCGTCGCGATCTGGGTGGAGTTCAAAGTTAATATCTTCACGCCGCGCACGCCGCGACGGACTCCATCCGAAAGAGCGCGTCGGGTAGAGGTCGAGGGTGTCATCGTTCAGGATGGCGATGCCATTTTTCCAGCGTCCGTCGTTACGACGCAACGCGACCTGAATCGAACCAGCTTGGTTCAGCAGGTGTCGAATGTGCAAGAGGTGGATAACCCCGGCAACGAGAACAACAAAGAGAACGGCAGAAACGGCCCACGCAATGTTGTCCCAGTACACTGCTACTCCTGCGTGGCAGCCGGTAGAGAGCTGTTTGCCGAGCCCCTGTCCTCATCATAGTTCTCGACGACGACAGTGATGTGATCTTGGTCGACAGTCACGAAGCCATCACCAACCTCAACCGACTTCTTCTCACCATTTTGAGTGAAACGAAGCTGGCCTTGGTGCACGACAGCCATGATGGGGGCGCGTCTGGGCAGGATGCCCATCTCCCCGTGGAAAGCGGGCACAACGACGTCGGAGACCTCTCCTTCGAAGAGAACTCCGGCGCGTGCGACGACTTCTAGTTTCATGACTCGGCCTGAATCTTGTGCCATGCGCGTTCGATGTCTTCGATGCCACCAATGTTGAAGAAGGCCTGCTCAGGAATGTGGTCGTATTCGCCATCCGCAATGCGGCGGAACGCTTCGACCGTCTCCGCGATCGGAACAGTCGAACCTTCAACTCCCGTGAACTTGACTGCCGTGTAGGTATTCTGCGAGAGGTACTGCTCCATGCGGCGTGCACGCGCAACGGAAATCTTGTCCTCTTCAGAAAGCTCGTCCACACCGAGGATCGAAATGATGTCCTGAAGTTCCTTGTTCTTCTGCAGAATCTGTTTAACTCGAGTGGCAACCTCGTAGTGCGCCTGACCAACGTACTGGGCATCCAAGATTCGCGACGACGACGCGAGCGGATCCACAGCCGGGTAGAGGCCGCGCGATGCGATGTCACGCGAGAGCTCCGTCGTCGCGTCCAAGTGCGCAAACGTGGTTGCCGGGGCCGGATCGGTGTAATCGTCAGCCGGCACGTAAATGGCCTGCAGCGATGTAATCGAATGGCCGCGTGTGGAGGTAATACGCTCCTGAAGGGCACCCATCTCGTCAGCAAGCGTGGGCTGGTAGCCCACTGCGGACGGCATGCGGCCCAGCAACGTGGAGACCTCGGAACCTGCCTGAGTAAAGCGGAAGATATTATCAATAAAGAGCAGGACGTCCTGATTCTGGACGTCGCGGAAGTACTCCGCCATCGTCAAGCCGGACAGCGCGACGCGGAGACGAACGCCCGGCGGTTCATCCATCTGGCCGAACACGAGGGCGGTCTTATCGAGAACGCCCGCCTCTTCCATCTCGACGATGAGGTCGTTGCCCTCACGTGTACGCTCGCCGACACCGGCGAACACCGATACGCCGCCGTGGTCCTGAGCCACGCGCTGGATCATCTCTTGGATAAGGACGGTCTTGCCGACGCCTGCACCGCCGAATAGGCCAATCTTTCCACCCTGGACGTACGGGGTAAGAAGATCGATGACCTTGATGCCCGTCTCAAACATCCGGGTTTCCGGCTCGAGCTGATCGAAGCTCGGAGCCTGGCGGTGAATCGGCCAGCGTTCCTCGACTTCGAGGGTTTCGCCCTCGGAAAGATTGAGTGGCTCGCCCACGACGTTGAAGACCTTGCCAAGGGTGACGTTCCCGACTGGTACGGAGATCGGAGCGCCAGTGTTCGTGACCGTGGCGCCACGGACCAGACCATCTGTCGGTTTCATCGCAATGGTACGGACGATGTTCTCACCGAGATGCTGAGCAACCTCGAGGATCATGCTGGTTGCCACCGGCTGGTCGACCGATTCATCAGAGGGGAGCGTTACCTCAGTCTCAAGCGCAAAGTTGATCTCCGGAAGCGCATCCGGCGGGAACTCAACGTCCACAACTGCGCCAACCACCTGGATAATACGGCCAGTTGCCAGCTTCTCTGACGTCTCAACTGTCATTGTTATGTCCTTGTTCGCTTACTTTCCGAGGCTATCCGCGCCGGAGATGATTTCTGTAATTTCTGTCGTAATTTCGGCTTGGCGCGCGTTGTTCGCCAAGCGGGTGTAATCTTCGATGATTTCCTGAGCATTTTCGGTAGCGGCATGCATTGCCTGCTGACGCGAGGCTAGCTCGGAGGCTGCCGACATGAGGAGAACGGAGTAGATTCGCTGATCCACATACATCGGGAGAAGCGCGTCGAACAGTTCCCGCGGCGAGGGTTCGAATTCGTAGATTGGCGCCTCTTCTGGCAGACCGGTGTCGTCTTGATCGACGACGACGAGTGGCAACATGCGCCGCACCTCGACTGTCTGCGTGATCATGTTGACGAACCGGGTGTACACGACATGGAGCTCGCCAACTCCCCCATCATCAGGATCTGCGAGAAACAGATCGAGCAGCTCCGAGGCGATGGCATGAGCCGTATCGCCCTTCGGATTATCCGATTCGCCAGTCCACTGGCCTGCGAGTTCAACCCCACGGAACTTGTAGTGCGAGACGCCTCGGCGCCCAAACACGTACAGCACCGGCTCCTTGCCCTGGGCCTCGAGTTCTTCGCGTAGGCGGTCTGCCTCACGAAGAACGGATGCCGAGTAAGCCCCTGCCATGCCACGGTCTGAAGTGACGATAAACAAAATCACACGGTTGGTGTCCGTCCGCTCGTTGAGGAGCGGGTGATCCTCGTCCGCGTGAGTGGCGACGGTTGCGATCGAGTGGGTCAGGGC
>JAAYGH010000172.1 GCA_012727825.1 Trueperella sp. | reverse complement strand
GCTCCACCGACGGTCGATACAAATACGTCGTTCCGGTCAAATTCAATTCCGAGCCGGGACTGGAGGATGGCAAGCATCATGGCCACGCGCGAGCTGTCGACACCCGACGTCGTTCGGCGCGGTGGGCCGGCTGCCGCCACCGACAGCGCCTGCACCTCAACCGGCATTGGGCGCCTGCCCTCGAGGGTCACCGTGACGCACGTGCCTGGCACGGTCAGGTTGCGCGCGGACAAGAACAGCCCGGACGGATCGGCCAATCCGTGAATACCGGAATCCACCAACTCGAAACAGCCCACCTCGTCTGTAGCTCCGTAGCGGTTCTACACCGCTCGAACGAGGCGAAGTCGGGAATGGCGATCACCCTCGAACTGGCACACCACGTCAACAAGGTGCTCGAGCACGCGTGGACCTGCAATCGAGCCGTCCTTCGTGACGTGACCGACCAACATGACCGGCAGATCCGAGGCCTTTGCTGTGTTGACCAGCGTGGCGGTCACCGATCGCACCTGCGCCACGCCTCCGGCAGCGCCCTCGACCTTCGGATCCACAACCGTCTGCACGGAATCAACGATCAGCAGTGACGGTTTTGATTCACCGATGTGGCCCAGAATCTTCGCCAGATCTGCCTCGGCCGTCAAATACAAATGCTCATGTAGAGCCCCAATGCGTTCTGCTCGGGAGCGCACCTGCGACGCCGACTCCTCACCCGTGACGTACAGTACGGGTGGTTTACCGTTCTTCTTGGCCTCCTCGGCCGCTTTTGCTGCCACATCTAACAGCAACGTGGACTTACCAACCCCTGGTTCGCCGGCTAACAAAATCACGACGCCAGGCACGATGCCACCACCAAGAACGCGGTCCAACTCCGGCACCCCCGTGGGAGCCTTGACCGACGCCTGCTGTGACACCTCAGTGATTGGTTGAGCAGGGGAACGTGGCGCGAGCGGGGCAACGTTGGACGGACCAGTTGCAGCCGCTGCATCTTCGACGGTGCCCCATGCTTGACACTCGCCGCACCGACCGACCCACTTCATGGAGGTCCAGCCGCACTCCGAACACTTAAATATGCTGTGATTCTTTGCCATAAAAACAGGCTAACGTAACCGTCCGACCTTTCTGTTCGCGAAGTCTTCAAGGAGTGAGGACTCGCCGGACACAATGAGGATGTCGCCCGAACGAATGGTGGTTTCCGGCGTCGCGTATTCAAACGGCTGACCCGGCGACTTGAGACCGATGATCGTCACCCCGTACTTTTGGCGCACGTTCGACTCGTTGAGTGCAAACCCCACCAAATCCGTGGGCGGAACCATCTTGACGATCGTGAAGCCGTCTTCCATATCGATGTAATCGAGCATGCGCCCGGACAGCATGTGTGCAACGCGTTGCCCGGCGTCGTGTTCCGGATAGACCAGGTGATGGGCCCCAATCCGCTTCAAAATCGTGCCGTGTTCGCGCGAGGTGGCCTTCGCCCAAATGTCCTTCACCCCGAGGTCCACAAGGTTCGCCGTGATGAGAACCGAGGCCTCGAGTGCTCCCACGCCAACAACCGCGACGTCGAAATTTTCGGCGCCCAGCTGATGAAGTGCTTCCGCTGTGCGCACGTCAGCCTCAACCACGGTGAATCGGTGCGACCACTGTTGCGCCAACTCCGGGTCCATTTCGACGGCCAGCACTTCCTTATCGAGCTGGTCGAGCGTTGCCGCAATCGCCGAGCCGAAGCGCCCCAGCCCAATGACGAGCGTTGAAGTGTTGTGGTACTTCCGATGCGGCATGTCTACCCCTAGTG
>JAAYGH010000019.1 GCA_012727825.1 Trueperella sp. | reverse complement strand
TCTTAGTGGTAGCTGCACTTGCGGTGTTGGTCGGTATCGGCGTGACCTGGGTCAAGTTTGGCGCGCGCCCAGAGGATAGGTCCGACGATCCGACGCCACTTACGCCGAGCGCCCACCCCACCGAATCGTCCGTTCCGTCGGACTCGGGCATTGATGAAGCGAAAACAAATCATGCGTCGTCGTAAACCGGGAGAACGCTATACCGCGAACGGGCTCTTTGCTCGCGCAACGCTGGGTGCAATAGGTGCGACAGGTGCAGTCATTGCTATCGGTGTACTTGTGGCGTCCGAGCACAGCACGTCAATTCTCGCAGCAGGTGGGGTGACGCTCATGATCCACCTCATCACGCTCGCCTCGATCGCGTTGTCCGCCGGATTTGCTGACATACAAGCCGCATTCTCGGCTGGCTCCTACGTAGTGAAACTCGTCGCACTCATCGCTGTGATGCTCGCGCTGAAAAGCTGGGAGTCGGTTTCAATCGAGGTAGTTGTAGGGATGCTGATCCTGACGATTGCCGTTTCTTTAGCAGTCACGACGGTGGTCCTCGCAAAAGGTCCCGGTCCCGTTATTGGCGACCAGTGAACGCCCAGATTTTCGAATTATCTGAATGCACCATGCGTAGTGTGACGTGTTACTAAATCTTCCTCGCTTGTTCTTTGGAGGGAACGGAAATCCTCATGTACAGTAAGTTGAGTTAGGCTCAGAGTAGCAACCGCGTTGGACATGCTGAGCAATGCACAAGTTGGGGTGTAATCGACCAGTGAATTTTTCCGCGCTTGCATCTTTGCCCATCTTCCACGCAGGAGACGGCGAGGGCTTTGTTCCACCGAGCTTGGAACACGAATTCGACCCGCCAGCCCTCTTTTTTGTGGATACGCCATTTGAAATGAACCGAATCATTTTGATTCGTCTCATCGGGGCACTCGTTCTCGCGTTCATCCTTATTTGGTATGCGAAACGTAAACAGCTCGTTCCCAACCGCCGCCAGTCCGCGGTTGAAATGCTCCTTGATTTCTCGCGCGTGCAAGTTGGGCACGAAATTATCGGTGAAGATAAGGCTGACAGGTATCAGCCCATGCTGATGACGATCTTCCTTGGCATCTTGTTTATGAACATTACAGGTGTCGTTCCGGGTCTCCAGATTGCAGGAACATCGTTGATCGGTATGCCACTTATCTACGCGTTGTTTGCGTATTTTGGTTTCATTTTTGCTGGTATTCGTGAAAAGGGCGCCGCTAGGTTCTTCAAGGACTCGCTTATGCCCGCTGGCGTGCCTTGGCCGATCTACTTCATTTTGACGCCGATCGAGTTCCTGTCGAACTTCATTATTCGTCCGCTTACTCTGACTATCCGTCTCTTGATGAACATGGTGGCTGGCCATCTCATCCTTGTGCTGCTCTTCCTTGGAACGCACTTCCTCTACTTCCAGCTGTCCGGCGTGGTTGGAATCGCAACGGGTGCACTCACCATGATTGGTTCAGTGGCCTTCTTTATTTTTGAAGTCTTCGTTGGAGCGCTTCAGGCGTACATCTTCGCCCTGCTCTCCGCGATCTACATTTCCCTATCAATTTCTAAGTAACATCAACAACAAAGGAAAGAACACATGATCGGTAACATCGCCACAATTGGCTATGGCATCGCAACTCTCGGTCCTGGAATCGCAATCGGCGTGATCGGTGCGAAGAATCAGGAAGCAACCGCTCGTCAGCCTGAAGTCGCCGGATTCCTCCGCGTCAACATGCTGATCGCCATGGCGTTCGCTGAGGCACTCGGTCTGATCGGATTCGGTGCTGGCATCGTCTTTGGTGCGTAACCATGACTGACACGACTCTCGCGTGGTGGAACTTCGATTACCACCTTCTCCTCCCGGCACTCCCGGACCTCCTGTGGGGCACGGTTGCCTTCCTCATCGTTGCGATCGCGGTCTACAAGTTTGCATGGCCGTCTTTTAAAGAGATGCTCGACGAGCGCGCGGAAAAGATTGATGAGGGACTGCGGGCGGCCGAGGTGGCGCGTGCAGAGATCGCAGACCAACGGGTACAGATCCAAGAAGAGATCCGTGAGGCCCAGCGCGAAGCG
>JAAYGH010000171.1 GCA_012727825.1 Trueperella sp. | reverse complement strand
GAGCACGTTCACTGGCATGAACGATCTAGGCCTTCAGATGCCCGCCGCTGTCTCGATGCTCACGGCCATCATCACTCTCGCTGCAAACCTCATCGTGCTCGTCGCAGGCACCCGCGTCACCCTCGCAACCATTCGGGGTGAGAAGCTCAGGCTCGGGGACACCTTCCAGCTCGCAAAAGGTCAGTTCGGTCGCCTCGCAGCGCGAATGTTTGGTCTGCTCCTCATCATGATCGCTGCCATCATCGTGTTCACGATCATTTACGCGTCCGTTATTCTCGCGCTCTTCGATGTGGTCGACGTCAGAAATACCACCGTCTTTTACGGCGCATTTCTCCTTCCGTTCGTGACGCTGGCAATTGCTTTCCTCGCGTTCTATCGGTTCACGGTCACCGCACCGGCCATGGTCGCCGAGGATATCGGTCCCGTCCGCGGCATCTCCCGCTCGTGGCATTTGACGAAGGGGTCGCTTGGCTACTTCATTGGGCTCCTGCTCACAGTCATTGTGCTCGCAATTGCTCTCAGTATTGTCGTGTCGTTGCTGTTAGCCTTTGTTGCCGCCTTTGGGGTGACCAGCAGCTCCAACGCCGAGTTCTTCCTTGCCACCAGTGCGATCGGGACGGTGTTGGTGACCCTCTTCCTCACGATAATCATCGCCCCATTCGCCACGGCCGTCACCAACCTCGTCTATGTCAATATGCGTATGAAGCGCGAGAGCTTTCACCAAGACGCACTGTTTCACGCAGGCCGCGATCAGCTGCCCGGCAGCTATGGCCCGTCAAACGAATCACCATACGGCCAGCAGTTTGACCCCTCCGGCAACCAGTACGGCTCGGAATCCAACGCGGGTGGTTATGGTCAGTGGTCGAGTCAGCCAACCCCACACAATGGCTGGCAATCCGACATTCCAAGTGACTCCTCCTATGGAACGCGTGACTCTCAGGCCCAACAGCGCCCGCAGTGGTACGGTGACGCCCCATCAGAGTCCGAAACTGACGACGATTCACCCAACCCGTTCTCGCCCAGGTAGTCGACGTTGATGTTCATCGCCCCGTTCACCCCGGATGCAGACGACGCCCAACGCCTCGCCGAAGATGAACTGGCCAAAGGCATGTACTCCGACTCTCCCACACTCATGGAGCGCTTCTTCCAGTGGCTCGAGGAGTCTCTGTGGCGCATCGGGTATGAGATCAATCCGGCCTCCGGTGGCGCGGGGAGCTACGCCGTTATTGTTGCGATTCTCGCCGTCATTGCGGTATTTATTTTCTTCGCGCTCCAGCGTTCGCGCATCGGAAAGATTGCTCGAAGCGGTGACGCCCGTACCGAGCTATTCGGTGACGACCGCTCATCCGCCCACCTCTTTGCTTCTGCTTCCAAGGCAGAAGCTGCCGGCGATCTCAATCTCACCGTCATCGAGCTCTACCGCGCCATCATTCGGAGCCTTGACGAGCGTGGGCTCATCAAGGTTGTCCCAGGCATGACTGCCCTCGAGGCAGCGCGCGCCGGTGCCGATCGCATTGGCGCGCAAGACCTCTTCCTCAGATGCGCACACACGTTCAACGCGATCTACTACTGGTCTGGCCAAGCGACGCACGACGACGTTCAGGCGCTACGTGCACTCCATCAGGAGATCGCCACTGCTGGGGTGAGCGCATGAGCGCACCCGTCAAGGCTTCCAAGACCTCTCGCACCACCATCGCGGTGCTGGCCATCCTGACAATCCTTTCCCTGGTCATCCTCCTGTTCGTGCGCATCCCGTCCGGCGGACGCCCGCTATCGCCGTCGTCGACAAGCCCGGATGGAACCCGCGCCGCCGCACAGATCCTGCAAGATCATGGGATCGCCGTGCAGGAGGTCAACCCGGTCGAGGCAGTGCCCCTCGCGGGGCCGGACACCACGCTCGTCATCGATGCGGCAGCTTATTTCGACGATGACACTCGGCGGGCGCTCATTGATTCACGGGCCACGATCGTCGTCCTTGAAGGCGCGTGGTTCGAAGACTGGGGACTTTCCGGATCGCTTCGCAACATCAACACCTCGCGATTGCGCGCCGAGTGTGACGACCCAGACGCGCAGGCCGCGAGCGCAATCGGCCCAGTGGGCAAGGTCTTTGAACCGGACGACCCCATTGAGGGCTGCTTCCCTGCAGGCGATGCATACGTGTGGGTCGAGCTCCCGGACAATCCGCAGATCTCGTTCCTCGCCGATTCCAGTGTGCTGACCAACGAATTCCTCGACATGCAGGGAAACGCCGCGTTCACGTTACGCAAACTCGGATCTCAACCTCGCCTCTACTGGCTTTCCGGGAGTGGTATCGACATGGGTGGCCGTGACAACACGGGCATATGGGCGGGTGTGCCTAGCTGGTTCTTCCCGCTTGCAACCGCGCTGACAATGTCGCTGGGTTGGTGGGCGCTCTACCGTGGCCGACGCTTCGGAAAGCTGGTCGCTGAGCCACTGCCCGTCGTCGTGCCGGCATCCGAAGTCAACGAGGGCCGATCGATTCTCTACCAGCGGGGACGGAACTTTAACCATGCTGCGCGTGCCCTGCGCGCCGGCACTATCTCACGCCTCGCTCGAGGCCGAGGGCTGAGCGACGACGCGCACCCCGACAGCGTCATCACGTCCCTGGCACGCGCGAGTGGATACCCACCCAGCGCCGTTGCCGACCTCCTATACAACCGCCCCATCACAGGCGACTCAGACTTGGTCGCGCTCGCCACCGAGCTCGACAGATTCGAAAGGGATATCAATGTCCAATAGTTTCGCGCCCCACGGCTCATTCCGCCCCGTTGAAAGCCAGCCGTCACAGCAACTGCCGGCTCAATCTCCCACGGCGGAGAAGTTCCGCGCGTTGCGGGCCGAGATTGCGAAGGCTGTGGTTGGCCAAGATCATGCGGTGACCAGCGTGCTCATCGGTTTGTTGTGCGAAGGTCACGTCCTTCTCGAAGGCGTGCCTGGCACGGCGAAAACCCTGCTCGTTCGTTCGCTTGCGGCCTCGCTCGAGCTGGATGCGAAGCGCGTCCAGTTCACACCTGACCTCATGCCTGGAGACCTCACGGGGTCGCTCATCTACAATTCGGCCGACGGGCAGTTTACGTTCCGTCAGGGTCCCGTGTTTACCAACCTACTCATCGCAGACGAAATCAATCGCACCCCTCCCAAAACGCAGGCTGCACTGCTCGAGGCGATGGCCGAACACCAGGTATCGGTCGATGGCGATCCGCGTGAGCTGCCCGAACCGTTCATGGTGGTCGCCACCCAGAACCCGGTGGAATACGAAGGCACCTACCCGCTCCCAGAGGCGCAGCTCGACCGCTTCATGTTGAAGGTACATCTCCCGTTGCCTCCCCGGGATGTTGAAGTCGAGGTGCTGCGCCGGCATGCGGGCAACTTCGACCCCAACAATTTACAGACAGCGCAGATCCACCCGGTTGCGGGGGTTGCCGACGTGCTGGCCGCCCGCTCAGAAGTATCTGGCGTTGAGGTCAACGTGCGGATTTTGGATTACATCGTGGATCTTGTACGTGCAACTCGCGAAGCCCCTGCAGTCTCGCTAGGTGTATCGCCGCGCGGTGCTACTG
>JAAYGH010000170.1 GCA_012727825.1 Trueperella sp. | reverse complement strand
CTGCACCGCCCACGGAAATGTCTCGTTCGGACTCAGTTTGTTCGGCGCCCGTCACAAAGGAGTGGGACATGATCATCGAATACGGCCTGGCACTTGCGCCAGGCTCGTTCATATTGCGAGCAACGAGATCCCCACGAATATTTTCGAGGACCTTGCCAAGCACCGCAGGATGGCTGCGTGCCAGTGGTTCGGCGGGATCGGTTGCCAACCGCCCCCGCTCTGAATCGGGATCGAGGTAGGGGATCGGGTAAACCAGCGCGCCAACATTGCCATCGCGATCAGGTATCGGAACGGGTACGTGGCAGTGCAGGGAATCCGTGTAGAAATACAGGCCCTCGCGCATGAGCCTCGACCCGAAACCCAGCCTCTTCGCTGAATCATGATTACCGGACGTCACGATCACATTCGTGTGTTCGAGTGCGCGCTCAAGAGTATCTGCCAGCAGGTCCACCATCTCCACCGGCGGGATTGCGCGATCATAGACATCGCCGGAAATGAGCAAGGCATCGATATCTTGCGTGGCGACCAGATCGACGACGTGATCAGTCCACGCTTCGAATGCGGGCGTGAGGTCAGCGCCGTGCAACGTGCGACCCAAATGCCAGTCAGCGGTGTGTAAAAATCTCATACCACCCACACTATCGGGCGCCTCCGACAAAACTTCGCTGACTCCCGCTGAGTTTCTCGCGGGCCAGTGTGTGATCGTGTCAGGCGGCGAGGCTCGGCCTGTCCCGATCCACATAGGTGGGCCCGGATCTCACGTCGGAGGTTTTAATTGCCCGGCGAAAGTTTAATCGTCGTCGCGAACGGAATGCAGAATCTTGATCGCGGCGTCGTGGAGGTGGCCGTTCGTCGCGATCGCGTTGCCACCCCACGGACCGTCCGTACCCGAAAGGGAGGTGAACTTGCCGCCCGCCTCGGTGACGATCGGCACTATCGCAGCCATGTCGTAAAGCTCGAGTTCCGGTTCGGCCGCAATATCCACCGCGCCCTCCGCCACCAGCATGTACGACCAGAAATCGCCGTATGCGCGCGTCCGCCAGCAGTTCTGTGCCAATCGGAGGAAGCCCCGCAGCTGGTTCCGCTCACTCCAGCCATCGAGTGAAGAATAGGAGAATGATGAATCCTCAATGCGACCAACGTTCGATACGTTGAGTCTGCGTGAGCTCGTGCCCGATCGGCCGTTGTAGGCGCCTAGCCCTTTGGCCGCATACCAGCGCTGCTTAAGCGCAGGCGCCGACACGATGCCGAGTACGATCTCACCCTGTTCCTCAAGCGCAATGAGCGTGGCCCACACGGGCACGCCGCGCACAAAATTCTTGGTGCCATCGATCGGGTCGATGATCCACCGGCGTCCCGACATGCCGGTTTCGCCCTCTTCTTCACCCAAAATTGCATCACGCGAGCGGAACTGACCGAGCATGTCGCGAATAATGCGTTCGGCGCCGCGGTCGGCATCCGACACAGGAGTCATATCAGGCTTCGTCTCTACGGCCAGGTCCGCGGCACGAAAGCGTTCCATCGTAAAGACGTCAACGCGGTCGGCAATGCCGAGCGCAACCTGAAGATCAGCAGAGTGGCGAGAAGTATTCATACCTCTCAGCATAGACTCCGTACCCCTGAAAGGGGCTGATACCCGCCGTTCGAGCACGACGCCGGGTGTGGGTTATGCCCAGTGGGGGTCCATTGAGGTGCGTGAGTGCAGAAGTCTGCGGAAGGACTCAACTCGGGACTTCAGCCGGTCTCCCTCCACCGCGTCGAACGCGCACTCGATGGCATCCTCGTCGTGGGTGCAGCCGCGCGGGCACTCCTCGGCGACCTTTTGAAGATCGTGGAACCCACGTAGTAAATCTTCGGGTTCCACATGGGCGAGGCCGAAGGTGCGCACGCCCGGTGTATCAATAACTGCGCCGCCGTCCACCAGAGGGAACGCCATCGCTGCGGTGGATGTGTGCCGCCCGCGGCCCGTGACTACATTCACCACGCCAGTCTCGCGTTCCGCCTCTGGAACCAGTTCATTAATGAGCGTCGACTTTCCCACCCCCGAGTGTCCGACGAGCACAGACACGTGGCCTTTCAGAGCCTCCGCGATGTCTGCGATATCAGCCTCTCCGGTTTCCTCATTAATCGAGGACGTATACATGTCCACATCCAACGGCTCATAGATTGCCTCGAGCTCACCAGGAT
>JAAYGH010000169.1 GCA_012727825.1 Trueperella sp. | reverse complement strand
GAGCAGAGCTTCGTCAGGGGCTATCACAGTGAGCACCTCCTTTGGTGCAGATGGCGGGTTCTTTACGGTGAGGAAAGAACCCTGTGGTGAGTAGATAATTCCAGTGTACAAAGAGCCTCCGACAGAATTTTTTGCCGAGCCTTTCGCACCTAACTTCAGGATAAACCCACCCTCCGACACATTTTCTTGCCGCCTCGATCGTTAAACCCAAGGGGCGCCCCGGCGTCGTCGACGACGCCAACCGAGCCAACCCAGCCGCCCCACACAAAGGTGCCCCGACCTCGGCCGGGGCACCCTTAGTTCTTACAGTAACTTTTTAGAGGCGAAACGCCGGTCCTATCACGGGAATAGGCCACGCATCTTGTGAGCGTCGAGTACGCGCTCGACCGCCATCGACACGGCAGCTTCACGAAGATTCACGCCGTGCTCCTCGGAGAATTCCACGACCTCGTCCCACACGGAGAGCATCGCGGATTCCTGCGACTGCTGGACGCGTTCAAGGTCCCAGAAGAAGTTGTCGCGGCTTTGGACCCACTCGTAATAGGACACGAGGACGCCACCCGAGTTCGCAAGAATATCGGGGACAACCATCACGCCGTTCTCGTTGAGGATCTCATCTCCCAGGCCCGTCGTCGGTCCGTTCGCGCCCTCGACAACCAGGCGCGCTTTGACATCGCCTGCGTTGTCCTTTGTAATGACTGCTTCAACCGCGGCAGGAACGACGGCGTCCACGTCAAGGAGCAGCAACTCCGCCGGATCCATCGCCTCGGCGCCCGCAAAATCTAAGACCTTGCCGGTCTCGTCCACGTGCTTGCCGAGGGCCTCGGTGTCGATGCCGTCCCCGTTGTAGATCGCGCCAAACACGTCAGAGATCGCCACGACCTTCATGCCAGCCTGGTCCATAAATTTGGCTGCACCGCGACCGACCTTACCGAAGCCTTGAACGGCCACGGTTGCTCCCTCTTCTTCAATCTCGAGGTAGTTGAGGGCCGCGCGGGTGGTGATGTAGACGCCAAGCGAGGTCGCTTCCGCACGCCCGAGCGAACCGCCAAGTGACACGGGCTTGCCGGTCACAATGCCTGGTTCGGCGTAGCCCACGGCTTGTGAGTACGTGTCCATAAACCAGGCCATCGTCTGTGCGTCGGTACCCAAGTCTGGCGCCGGAATATCCTTCTCCGGGCCAATTACAGGGAAAAGTTCATGCACGTACCGGCGGGTGATCCGCTCAATTTCATTTTTCGAGAAATCGGCGGGATCAAAGGCAATGCCACCTTTTGCGCCGCCGTAGGGAAGGTTGAGGAGAGAAGCTTTCCACGTCATGAGCATCGCGAGCGCTCGGATTTCTTCCATGTCAACATTCTTGGAGTAGCGCACGCCTCCCTTGCCGGGGCCGCGGGTCCAGTTGTGTTGGATGCGGTAACCCTGGAGGACGGTCTCGGTGCCGTCGTCGCGTTTCACCGGGACCGCAACCGTGATCTCACGGCGGGGCGTGGCGAGAAGCGCGTAGTCGTCGTCGCTGAATCCAAGAATTTCTTGTGCCCGCTTGAGCTGTGCTTTGGCGTCATCGTAGGGCGTGGGCGTTGTACTCACGTGGAATGCCTCCTTGGTTGGTACATGTCATCCCATCATAAGCCGTTCACGCCACCCCCACATCTCTGCCCGCATTATTAGCAGGCAGAGTTACGCAATCAAGACATGTTCGGCGGCGTCAGTAGAAGGCTTTTCTTTGCCCGGTTCTTCGATGGAGCCGAACGGCATCTGTGCGAGCATCTCGTAGTCGGCCGGCAGCCCGAGGAAATCGCGAATCTTCGCATCGTATCCCTGCTTGAAACCAACGTTGTAGTGCTGGAGCGAGGTGCCAAGGCCGAGGTCCGTCATGAGCAGCCATACGCTGAGGGCGGCGATGCCGTGGTGGTTCTCCTTGGAGAGCTCGTTGCGGTCCGGGCTCATGCCCATGTTCTCTACCTTTTCGCGGCTTTCGAACATGAGAACGGTGCCGAGACCTTTCTTCGCCTGCTCGAAACGGGGTGCGAAGAACTCGTACATCTGCGGGCTCAATGCGACCTTCTGGTCCTCGTGGAGCATGTCCCACACCTGGTCGTTTTTATCGCCAGTGACGACGACGAAACGGGTGGTCTGGCTGTTGCCTGCCGAGGGGAGACGGCCAGCGATGTCGCGGAGAGCCTCGACGACGCCGTCCACGGTGTGCTCCGTATTCGTGCCGATCTCATAAACTGAACGGCGCTTGTGGATAAG
>JAAYGH010000168.1 GCA_012727825.1 Trueperella sp. | reverse complement strand
TTGCGAGCTGTCCTTGACGGCGCGAACGCCGCTCCGGGCGAGCACGTTGCCGAACTGTTTTCTGGGGCGGGCCTGTTCACGTTGCCACTGGCTCTGACTGTCGGGGAATCCGGGACTGTGAGCGCGTTTGACGGCTCCAAACAGGCTGTTGGAGACGCTCGTTATAACCTGCGTGACACGCCGTGGGCGCGTGTGGACGTGCGCCGCATCGATGCGGCAATTACACCCCACATCGACGCGGCGGACGTCGTCGTTGCTGACCCGCAACGGTCGGGCCTCGGTCAGACAACGTCGGCAGCAATTGCGAAGCTTCCGGCCCGCAGAATCGTCCTCGTGTCCTGCGATCCCGCGGCAATGGCCCGAGACGTGGCACAATTGGTAACGAATGGGCGAAAAGTGATCAGCGTCGATGCGATCGACATCTTCCCCAACACCCACCACGTCGAAATCGTGACTGTTCTCGACTGATAGACGCGTAAAGACGTGGACACATAGAGCCCAGCCTGATAGTTTGATGTCAAGATAGTTTTGGCGTCAGCTGGCGAGCATTCGAAGGAGAACTATGAGTATTGATAGCTTCAAAGCCAAGTCCACACTTGAGGTAGATGGCAAGGAGTACGAGATTTACCGGCTCGATGCCGTTGCGGGTATCGAGAAACTGCCGTTCTCGCTCAAGATTCTTGCCGAAAATTTGTTGCGCACCGAGGATGGTAAAAACGTCACCGCCGAGCAGATCAAGGCACTTTCGGCATGGGATCCGAATGCTGAACCCGAACATGAAATCCAATTCACGCCAGCGCGCGTCGTCATGCAAGATTTCACCGGTGTTCCCTGCGTCGTCGATCTTGCAACGATGCGCGAGGCCGTCACCGATCTTGGCGGCAATCCGGATCTTATTAACCCACTGAATCCCGCAGAGCTCGTCATCGACCACTCGGTCCAGATTGACGTGTTTGGTGCTCGGAACGCTTTCCAGCGCAATGTGGAAATGGAGTACGAGCGCAACGGCGAACGCTACCAGTTCTTGCGCTGGGGCCAGACGGCGTTCGAAAACTTCAAAGTCGTGCCGCCGGGCACCGGAATCGTTCACCAGGTCAACATCGAGTATCTGGCGCGCGTGACGATGGGCCAGGAGAACGACGGCGTGCTTCAAGCATACCCAGACACCTGCGTTGGTACCGATTCACACACGACGATGGTCAATGGCCTCGGCGTCCTCGGTTGGGGTGTGGGAGGAATTGAGGCAGAGGCTGCCATGCTCGGTCAGCCTGTCTCGATGCTTATCCCGCCTGTTGTGGGCTTTAAGCTCACAGGTCAAGTTCCCGCCGGTTCCACCGCAACAGACGTGGTCCTGACGATCACCCAGATGCTTCGTGCACACGGCGTGGTCGGTAAGTTCGTCGAATTCTACGGTGATGGCGTGTCCGCTGTTCCATTGGCAAACCGCGCGACGATCGGAAATATGTCGCCCGAGTTCGGTTCGACCGCCGCAATTTTCCCGATCGACGACGTGACGATCGATTACCTTCGTCTGACCGGCCGATCCGAGGAGCAGGTTGCGCTCGTTGAGGCCTATTCGAAGGAGCAGGGCCTGTGGCATGACCCCTCGACGGAGGTTGAGTACTCCGAATACCTCGAACTCGATTTGTCGACAGTCGTCCCGTCCATCGCCGGCCCTAAGCGCCCACAGGATCGGATCATTCTGACCGAATCGAAGGAGAAGTTCCGCGAAGTCCTCCCGTTCTATGTTGACCGGGAAGATGACCGTGCGGTGGATTCTTCACTCGAGGCTACGTTCCCCGCTTCGGATCCAGTCAAGCCTGGAAGTGCAGATGAGCATCCAGCGCCTGAAATCCTCGACCCGATGAATGGTCGGCCACACAAGCCAAGTTCAGTGACGCTCGCCGATGGCACGGAGACTGAACTCGATCACGGCATTGTGGCAATTGCATCGATCACGTCGTGCACGAATACCTCGAATCCGTCAGTCATGATGGCTGCGGCAATTTTGGCGCGCAACGCCAACGCGAAGGGCCTCAAGCCCAAGCCGTGGGTGAAGACCTCGATGGCTCCGGGCTCGCAGGTTGTGACCGACTATTACGAAAAGGCAGGCCTATGGCCTGATCTCGAAGCCCTCGGTTTCCACCTTGTCGGTTACGGTTGCACGACCTGCATCGGCAACTCAGGCCCGCTTCCGGAGGAAGTCTCCCAAGTGGTTCATGAGGAAGACCTGTCCGTCGTGTCGGTTCTGTCCGGTAACCGAAACTTTGAAGGACGAATCAATCCTGACGTGAAGATGAACTACCTCGCGTCCCCACCTCTCGTTATTGCTTACGCACTTGCGGGCACGATGGACTTTGATTTTGAATCTGAGCCGCTCGGTCAGGACCACGACGGCAACGACGTGTTCCTCGCTGACGTTTGGCCGGATGCAGACGAGGTCCAAGAGACCATCGACACTTCGGTGAACCGCGAGATGTTTGAATCCTCGTACGCTGACGTGTTTAAGGGCGATGCACTCTGGCAGAATCTTGACACCCCTGAGGGCTCGACCTTCGAATGGGACGAAAAGTCTACCTACGTTCGCAAGCCCCCATACTTCGAAGGCATGACGATGGATCTCGATCCGGTCGAGGATATTGCCGGTGCGCGTGTGTTGGCCAAGCTTGGTGATTCGGTGACGACCGACCACATCTCGCCAGCAGGATCGATTAAATGGGATTCGCCCGCAGGCCAGTACCTCGGCGCGCACGGTATCGATAAGCGTGACTTCAATTCCTACGGCTCGCGCAGGGGCAACCACGAGGTGATGATCCGCGGAACATTTGCGAACATTCGCCTCCGAAACCAGCTTCTCGACGACGTCGAGGGTGGGTTCACGAAGAATTTCCTCACGGGCGAACAGGACTCGATTTACGACGCTTCGCAGGCTTACCAAGAAGCGGGCATTCCGCTCGTCGTTCTAGCAGGTTCTGAGTACGGCTCAGGATCTTCGCGCGACTGGGCAGCCAAGGGCACCGCACTTCTTGGTGTCAAAGCCGTGATCACGACGTCGTTTGAACGAATCCACCGTTCGAACCTCATCGGTATGGGCGTTCTCCCGCTTCAGTTCCCCGAGGGTGAAGACGCGAACTCGCTCGGCCTTGATGGAACCGAAACCTTCGACATTGCTGGGGCGACGGAACTCAACGAGGGCCGTACTCCAAAGACGCTCAAGGTTACGGCCACAAAGGACGATGGCTCGACCGTGGAGTTCGATGCTCGTTTGCGTATCGATACACCAGGTGAAGCCGACTACTTCCGCCATGGTGGAATTTTGCAGTACGTGCTGCGAAACCTCGCACGTTCCGCGTAGTCGATAACACGAATCGCGCCCGCCTAAGCCTGCCTGGCGGGCGTACCGGAAACGGGAGTATGCACTCCGAGCTCGCATTTAGCCCGCGTAGCTCGGAGTGCATTCGGTGATACTGTATCCGCAGGTAAATAATTTGGAGGGCACGTGATTCTTGATTCGATCAACACCCCCGCTGATCTGCGCAAGCTCAATCCAACGCAGCTTGACAAATTAGCGGAGGAGATCCGACGATTCCTCGTGACGAACGTGGCGAAAACAGGCGGTCATCTTGGGCCGAATTTAGGGGTCGTTGAACTGACGATCGCGCTGCACCGCGTGTTCGATTCGCCTGCGGATCCGATGATTTGGGACACCGGACATCAGGCATACGTGCACAAGATCCTCACGGGTCGCAAGGACTTCAGCAAGCTCCGCCAGGAAGGCGGCATTTCCGGATACCCTTCACGCGCCGAATCCGACCACGATGTCGTCGAGAACTCGCACGCTTCGACAGCGCTCTCGTGGGCTGACGGAGTAGCCCGCGGTTTACAGCTTGCGGGGCGTGATAATTCCGTGGTCGCTATTATCGGTGACGGGGCCATGACCGGCGGAATGGCGTGGGAAGCGCTCAACAACATCGCAGAAGACCCGGACCGTCCGATCGTCATCGTACTGAACGATAATGGACGCTCCTACGCGCCGACTGTCGGAGGCGTTGTGCGCCGACTAGACCCGGTGCGCAAACTTGATGCTATGCGAGTGAATCGCGAATACGATCATTTCCTCGCATGGGGAAAGCGCACCCTTCAGGGCTCCGGGGTCCCCGGCCAGGTCACGTACGATGCGCTACGTGCCCTCAAGAAGGGCATGAAGGAAGTATTCTTCGACGCGGGCATTTTCGATTCTCTCGGTCTGAAGTATATGGGCCCAGTCGATGGCCACGACATCCAGAGCCTCGAAGAGGCTCTGACGATGGCACGCGAATATGGCGGCCCAGTCGTTGTCCACGCGATCACAGAGAAGGGTCGCGGATATAAACCGGCGGAGAAAAACAAGGCCGATCGCTTCCACGCGGTTGGCCGTATCCACCCCGAAACGGGTTTGCCGATCGAGCCGTCCAGGTTTGGATGGACGAGCATCTTTGCCGAAGAGATCGTGGAGATCGCGCGAAAGAATCCCACCGTTGTGGGGATTACCGCAGCCATGCTCGAGCCTGTCGGACTCAAGCTTATGCGCAAGGAATTCCCAAAGCGGGTCATCGACGTCGGTATTGCTGAACAGCATGCCATGACGATGGCTGCGGGCCTTGCACACTCGGGGTATCACCCGGTGGTCGCACTGTATGCGACGTTTATGAACCGAGGCTTCGATCAGCTCCTCATGGACATTGCACTTCACGATGCGGCTGTCACGATTTGTCTGGACCGCGCGGGAGTCACAGGCGACGACGGCGCGTCCCATAACGGCATGTGGGACCTCTCGCTGGCCGCGATGGTTCCCAATCTCTCGGTTGCAGTGCCGCGTGATGAGGCGACGATGAGGGAGCTTCTGGCCGAAGCCATCGACACCGAGTCACCGACCATCGTGCGCTATCCAAAGGGATCGATTCCCAAAGAATTACCAACCGTTCGTAAGATCGGTAGCCTTGACGTGGTTTATGAGCACCACGTCCAGAACGTAACGCCAATCGTGCATGTGGCTATCGGCCCGATGGCTCACACAATGGTCGAGGCTGCGAGGCTCATGGAGGACGAATCAATCATCGTTGTCGATCCACGGTGGGTGTTGCCCATGAACGAGGATCTCGTCAACCTGATTTCGAACGCGAGTGGAGCGGTGGTCCTCGAGGATGGCCTCATTGATGGGGGAGTGGGCGACGAGCTCCGTCTCGCTCTTGCGGACGCTGGCCATTTTGTTCCCGTGAAGAACCTCGGCATCGCGAAGGAATTCCTCGATCACTCAGCTCGGGCAGATATTCTTTTGCGGCAGGGCATGGATGCCTTGGCAGTCATTGAAGCCACCCGCGCAGTGCGGCAAAATACGAAGAATCTCGCAGCCCTCGATTAGACGACGCCGGCCTCGACAGCCGCATCGTGTACTCGGGGTGTGATCTGCTCGATCTGCCACGGCCGCGCGCCTTCGTTCGTGAAAATTGTGGCGAGTTCCGTTTCGCTCGTCCAGCCCTTCCAGGCTGCCGTTCGCTGAATGGCTGGTTTTATCAGAATATCTTGGCGAATACCGATCTCGTCAGCTGTCTTGAGGACAGTTGGGCGTAGAACCTCCCACCGTGCTACCGCGTCCGTGTCGTGGCGGTCCCAACGGTTAATGGGCGGATAAGGATCCTGGGCCTCGTTAAAACGGCGCTCGGGCAGCGCCCGCTCGTCGAGGCGCCACGCTATGTCGATGGCTTCCCACCACGTGTCGACATCGGCACGGCGTGAGCGCGAGCGGAATAGGCTTGAATTGAGCACATCGGCGCGGGAGCGCGGCTTGCGGCTTGCAAGTTCGGCCAGCACTTTGTTCGGTAGGACCTTGCCGGGTGCAAGATCACGTTTGCGAGCTAGATCGTCTCGAACGGTCCACAGCTCACGCAACATGGCGAGAGCCCGGCGGTCGCGAATTCCAGCTTGCCGGGAGGTCCGGCGCCACGGTTGCTTGAGGGGGGCAGGTGGCTTTCTCAGCCGAACCTCTTCGCATTCCTGCTCGAACCATTCGAACCGACCGGCTTCGTTCAGCTCGATCGTCATCTCGTGAGCGAGCTCGTGCAAGAGTTCCACGTCGAGAGCGGCATAGGCCAAGAGCGGGGGAGACAGCGGGCGCTGTGACCAATCAGAATTTGAATGCTCTTTCGCCAGCGTCCACCCGGTCACCTGTTGGGTGATCGCCTGCAAAGAAACGCGTTCATATCCTAAAATCAAAGCGGCGAGCTCCGTGTCGAACACCTTTGTGGGATACAGGCCAAGCTCATGGAGACAGGGTAGATCCTGATCGGCGGCGTGCAAGATCCACTCATCCTTCATGACCTCGCGTAACCCCCCAAGGCGATCCTCGATTCCCACAGGATCGATCAGAAGCGTTCCAGTGCCCTTCCGACGCACCTGGATAAGGTAAGCGCGGTTTGAATATCTAAGACCCATCGCTCGCTCCGTATCGACCGCAATGGGGCCGGTTCCAGACGCAAGGCGTTCGACGGCGTCGTCGATGTTCTTGTTCACAAGGGAAGGAATGCCCTCCCGAGGAACGTCGAGCGGACGGGCAGGAGTATCTTGACTCAAATTTTATCCACCTTACGGGCGAGACTCGTCACTCGGTCGTCCCACGGGCCAAGCCCCGCCACAGAGGCGGTAAAAGCCGCCCACGCGCGCAGGTGCTCGGTTAGATAGGGAGTGTGCGGAGTCCATGAAGCGCGGACCTCAAGATCCACGCGAGAGGAATTAATATGCAGGCCACCAAACGTCTCATTAAAGACCCGCGTGACCGTGCCGTTCAGACTGTGATAAGACGCGCCCTCGTCATCGAGTGCGTCACGTAACCACGACCAGGCAACCTCACCGAGCAACGGATCGTCTCCCATCGCGGAATCCATCGGAGCCTGCGCATGCACAACAATGCGAAAGGTGCCGTTCCACGCGGGTTGAGTGTCAGGATCGTGCAGGACGACGAACTTTGCAGAACCGCGTAGTGCGTCCGGATCATGATCTGGCGAATCGTTTACTTCTGCTTGCAATGCTACCGCCCACGGAGCAATCCTAGTCGGACCAGGAATTTGACCGATGTGCAGTTCGGGACGAAACGTCTGGCCCTTGAGAGATTCAAGGGCGGTCACGAAATCCGCAGGTGGCAGGTTGTTGGTCACCCTTTGACTTTAACGGCCAATTACTACCCTTTGGCGGTGACGCGCCGTTGGTTAGCGGTACACGGCAACCGACGGCCCGAGAAAGCGGACCTCGCCCTCGTCTGTGATCGTGGGCGGCTTCCAACACAGGACCTGCTTTTTGCCATCCACGGGTGCCGGCACGTTGACAGGTTGCGTTGAACGCGAGAACACGACGACGGTGTCACCGCGGCTCATCCAGCCCGCATCGCCACGAAGTTTGAACGTCGTGTTGGACCGATCCCCGCTCGCAACGTCCGGGTCGGACTTGCGCAAGGCAATGAGTTCTTTGACGAAATCCAGCATGTGTTGGTGGTCGCCAAAAGCGAGCTCGTTCCAGTCGAGTTTAGACAGGATGAAGGTGTCCAGAGCCTGCGGATCGTGCATCTTTGTGGGGATGTCTCCATAGATCGTGGTCATGTCCCAATCTGCAAACTCTGCGATGCGCCCCTCCTTGATGTTCGCGCCGAGTTCCTCACCGTGATCGGTGAAATAATGGAATGGTTTCCGGGTGGCGAATTCTTCGCCCATGAAAAGCATCGGCGTGTAATGGGAAAGCAAGACAAGCGCGCGGGAGACAGCTAACTCGCCTGGCTCGAGTTTGAGCGAAGGGCGGTCCGAGATCAGGCGGTTACCTACCTGATCGTGATTCTCATCGAAAGCCATAAAGTGATGACCGGACATGCCATCAGGAATGGGTTTGCCCCGTGGTGCAGTCTCGAATGCGAGCTCTTGGCCCACGCGAACAAATCCGTGTTCGAAAGCCTGAGCCATCACAGACTCATCTGTGTAATCGCTGTAGTACGCGTTTGACTCTTCGGTGAGCCACACGTGCAGAGCGTGATGGATGTCGTCTGCCCACTGCAAGTCCATGCCATAACCGCCCTGTGAGGTGGGCGTGACCATGTCCGGATTGTTGTCCTCTGACTCGGCTGTGAGAGTAAGTGTGCGGCCGAGCTCCTCGCCCAGTGCGGCAATCTCGTCGGAAAGCTGCGCCAAAAAATGCCGCTCGGAATTATCCAGGAGGTGGTGAACAGCGTCAAGGCGCAGGGCATCGAAATGGTAGTCGCGTAACCATTGTTTGGCATTGTCGATAAGGTAACGCCGAACCGAGTCGGCGTACTTACCGTCGAGATTGAGTGCTTCACCCCAAGGGGTGTGGTGCCAGTCCGAGAAGTATGGCCCGAATTGTGCGAGATAGTTGCCGTCTGGGCCGAAGTGATTATAAACGACGTCGAGGCA
>JAAYGH010000167.1 GCA_012727825.1 Trueperella sp. | reverse complement strand
GCGTACAACCGCTGTCATCTGGCAAGCCTGCACCGGACATGTATCGCCTTGCAATGAAGGAAACCGGGGCACAAAACCCGATTTGCGTGGGCGATCGGCTCGACACCGATATTGCCGGCGCAAACGCGGCCGACTTGCTCTCCCTGCACGTGTTGACTGGAGTCAATACAGCTCGTGACATCATGCTTTCCGCTGATCACGAACGGCCAACCTTCCTCGGACTCGACATGCTCGACCTTAATATTCAAATTCCGAATGTTGAGCAGGATGGCGACGACTGGGTGTGCGGCGAATCCCGAGTCCGTTTGGACGGACAGACGATCTGGGTAAATGGTTCAACGATGACGACGTCGACGCTCGGTTTGAACGCATACCGGGCGCTCGTTGGTGCGATTTGGCACCTCATCGACACTGGGACCGCCCGAGAGGACTTTGACTGGTTGCCGCAGTTCTCGGTGGTGAGGGATGCCTGAAAAGTCAGCTTCGAACGTGCCCAATGCGCCGCGATCGTCGTTACCGATTCCAGGTGGTGGGCACGAACGCATCAACGTGTCGCAGACGCTTCGCGAACTCGACATGAAGGATCGAGACGAGCAGATTTCAAGCCTTGAGAAGGTGCATCAGGAGCTGTCCACACGGCTCAATCGGGCGCAGGCTTAGATGGCGAAATTAATTCGTGTCGACGCCGAGCTGGTGCGGCGCAAACTTGCGCGTTCTCGTGCTGACGCGGCCGACCTTATACATGGCGGCCGAGTTCTGCTGGACGGCATGGTCGTTGCTAAACCGGCTCGTCAGATGGATCCCGCTCAGGCACTCGTCGTATCCGAGGGCGAGCAAGATGATTACGCCTCTCGCGGCGCACACAAGTTGATCGGCGCGCTCGACTACCTTGGCGATCGTGGCCCGCAGATCAAGGGCGTCAGAGCGTTAGATGCGGGCGCTTCGACCGGTGGCTTTACCGATGTGCTCCTGCGCAGGGGTGCCGCCGAGGTGGTCGCAGTTGACGTCGGATACGGCCAACTGGCGTGGCGGCTCCGCGAAGATCCCCGTGTCACTGTCATGGAACGCACGAACGTGCGCAATCTGACCCCGGAGATGGTTGCACCAGCACCGGATTTAGTGGTGGGAGACCTGTCGTTCATTTCGCTTACGCTCGTCATCCCGCCGCTGGCTCGTGCCGCGTCGGAGACGGCCGATTTCCTCCTCATGGTCAAACCTCAATTTGAGATTGGCAAAGAGCGACTCGGATCTGGGGGAGTGGTGCGCGATACTCGAGATCACGTCGAGACGGTCGCGAAAGTGGCTCATGCGGCACGCGAGGCCGGTTTGGCGGTTCTTGCAGTGGCACCCTCGCCGCTTCCAGGACCGGCAGGAAATGTAGAATACTTTGTACACATGAAGGCCGGCGGTACCGATCTCGGGGACGGTCTCGCCGAAGCGATCGAGAATGCGGTAGCTTCGGGACCTGCAGGTTCTGTACTTCCGCCACCGAAGGAGAAAAGTTGACCGTGCGTGTCGGAATTCTCACCCATGAAGGCCGTGACGACGCTGCGGCGTCGGCCGCCACCGCACATGACAGGCTCGTTGCCGCCGGCGGCGAAGTATTCTACGTCGACGAGGACTCAAACCTCGTGGGAACTGATCTCATACTCGTCATTGGCGGCGATGGAACTATTC
>JAAYGH010000166.1 GCA_012727825.1 Trueperella sp. | reverse complement strand
GGCAAACGCCGCGGGCAGCCCACGGAGAACACGCCAGCCGATGCGCCTCGCGACGTGTCTGAAGGACGCGAGCAGTTGGGTCTGCGCGGAGCCTAAATGAAAGTAATCTACTCGACCGAGGGCCATTCCCTCGGTCCATCCGTGGTGACCATTGGCGTGTTTGATGGCGTGCACAAGGGTCACCACGCAATTTTGAGTGAAACGGTGAAGCAGGCACGCGAGCGGGGTTACGACGCCGTCGCCCTCACGTTCGACCCGCACCCGCGCCACGTTCATCAGCCAGACGTTGAGATGCCACTCATCACGACGATGGACGACCGACTCAACATGTTGGAAGCCGCGGGCATCGACGTCGTCGTCGTTCAAAAGTATGACCTCGACTACGCGAGCACCTCGCCGGAAGAGTTCATCGACCACCAGCTCATCGGGAAGCTGGGCGCGAAGGCCGTCGTCGTTGGTGAAGACGTGCGGTTTGGCCGTAAGAATTCTGGCGATGGCGTGTTCCTGTGCAACTACGGCGGCGACCGCCTCGATGTGACACTCATCGACGATCTTGGGGGAGACTCGGGTAGGCGCTATTCGTCGACCTGGATTCGAGAACTACTCGACGAGGGTAATGTGCGCAAGGCCGGAAAGGTGCTTGGGCGCCCGCACCGCCTGCGCGGCGTGGTCCAACACGGTTACAAGCGTGGGCGCGAGCTCGGATTCCCGACCGCGAATCTTCCGGGTGAGGGCATCGGTGAGGTTCCACGTGATGGCGTATACGCCGGTTGGATTGTGCGTCGCATACCCGAATCGACGGCGACGGTGCATCTTCCAGCGGCAATTTCCATCGGTTCGAACCCGCAGTTTGAGGGGGAGGTCCGCACGGTCGAAGCGCATGCACTCGGGCGTTCTGACTTGAACTTGTACGGTGAAGAAATTGCGATCGACTTCGTTGACTACGTGCGTCCGATGCTCAAGCTGGATTCCGTGAAGGCCTTGCAGGAGCAAATGGACGACGACCTGCGCAAAACCGCCGAGATGCTCGGTGTGCCGGTGTCATACCGCGTGGATCCTCGGGATGTTACCGCCTGGTGAGAATCTAGTACCGGCGCTGGACTGTGATGAAGGCGCCGAGGAGTAGTGCGACAGTTGCGGCGACAATTGGTGTTGATATCTCGTAGAGAATGTTCCATATCTGGGGATTCGTAAATGTACGATGACCGAATCCGATGAGTATAAGGAACACGATTCCAGTGGGCGCCACCTGCCAAGCTTTTGGCAATATCGCAGCAGAGATGACCCCTATGCTCGCAAAGATTGAGGTGCTGGTGAGCATGGGGGCGATAACATGAATTACCTCTTGATCGGGATAAATGCGGGCGAAAATAAATCCTGCTGAACTGATGGCGACAATAGCTAATATAAGTAGCGCCACAGGAAGAACGCTCCGGAGCCTGCGTGCGCGATGCCCGCGCAAGAGTTCCTGGTCTGAACTAAGCGGATTTACGGCCGCTGCGCATGCCGTACCAAGAACAACAGGGAGTACTCGGTAAACTGGCGTTTCCCTGACCCCGTTAAGTGGAGGGATCCCGTAGGAAACGGGGATCGACGCAAAGAAGACCAGTGCAGAAACTACAATTACTAGTGTGAGTAGGCCTGTCCGCCGAATATGGAGAAAGAGTATAAATGGCCCGCGCCCTTGAAGTGGAATCTTAGCCGAGGAGCGAAGCATAATATTTTTCGAGATCTTCGATGGATGCTGATTCTGGAAATCGTGAAGCTCCGTGATAGGTAATTTTCCCGTCATTCAGGACGAGCAGCCGATCTGCAAGAACGTGGACATCTTCAACCAGATGGGTGCTGAGGACGCGCAGCGATCCAGTTAACGAACGTAGGAGATGACGGAACTGAGACCGCTGTTGGGGATCGAGACCGGAAGTTGGTTCATCAAGGACGATAAGTTTAGGTGCGCCGGCAATTGCTGCCGCAATTCCCACGCGCTGAAACATTCCACCTGAAAACTTCGACAGTTTAGTGTGCGATTCCTGCTCTAGCCCCACAGCTTCTAAGGCGCCACTAGCGGTCTGGGAAATTCGCTCATCATCGAATTCTCTCATCCACAGCGCGTATGAAACATACTCGTGCGCGGTGAAGGACATATCTGCCTGATGATTCTGCGGTAAATATCCGATTTCTCTACGGAGGGTACGAACTGCCGCCCTATCTTTAACATCAGTGTCAAACACACACAACGTTCCTCCACGTGGCGTGAATTGAGTGGTGAGTGTTTTGATCAGTGTGGATTTACCCGCACCATTTGGGCCGAGTAGGCCTACGATTCCAGGTCCGTGCAAAGAAAATGTAAGGCCCTGGAGAACCTCTCGCCGCCCGTAGCCTTGGGAGAGGTCGTTCGCCGTGATTGCCATTGGTTGGGTGCCATTCATTTAATGTGGACCTCGCAGGTGTCGTGATAGTGGCGAACTATGTGTGTCAACGCGTTGAGCTGCTCTTCTTCAGAAAGTTCAGCCAGTTGCTGTCCTAAATCGGCTCGCTCAGAATCAGTTTCCTCATCTGAACTAAAGAATTCATCGTACCCAATGTCACCGTATACCCAATTTGTCACGAGATCGAAGATGACGAAGTATTGCGAGGAGAGCTCGGCATCGGACAGGCCAGATGCTGTCATATCGCAGTCAAGTAACTCTGGAATTACCGATCCTCGTGCTCCTGCCCAACTGTGGATACTTGCCCCGAATGGTTGAATAATCTGGACCGAATAATCGTCGTCGTATTTTCCATCTGCACTGAGATTGTCAAAAAATCGCCGGTATATTTGGCTCCGAAAAGGCGATTGGTTCCGCGTCAATACCTGCGTTACTCGCAAGTGAGCGGATCCGGGTAGCTTGCTCTGCGAGAATTGGTAACTTGTAAGAATCCTCAGGCCATACACCGATGATGTCGGCATCAATGTCTGTGCACGC
>JAAYGH010000165.1 GCA_012727825.1 Trueperella sp. | reverse complement strand
GGGACCTGGAGGCCTGATGGGCGCCCCGCCCATCCAATCACTCAACCACCCTGGTCCAGGCGGCTCGTCGACGGTTCTCCTTGCCCCCGAGGCTGACCAATTCTGGATTGATCTGCGCGACGGCAATATCAACGAAGAGTCGTTCGCGGGCTTTTAAGTGAGACCCTTGATCGAACGCCTGCTGCGCGGGCAAACCTTTCGTGAGTGGCTGGTGGAATTCATCCAGTTCCTCACGGTTGGACTTGGTTCGTACGTCGTCGACGTCGGCCTGTTCAATCTTCTTGCCTACTCCGGCATCGTCACCCTTCCTGGGGACGCCCCGATGGTGGCGAAGACGCTCTCGGTTAGCGTATCGATCGTATTTTCGTGGGTCGTCAACAGGCTGTGGACATTCAAAAACAGATCCGACAAATCTAAGGGCCGCGAGTTTGTCCTCTTTATCTTGGTGAACATCGGCGGCCTCCTGCTCGCCTTGGGAAGCTTGGGCATCTCGCGCTTCGTTCTCGGATTCGACAGTCAGCTCGCAGATAACATTGCGGCGAACGTCGTTGGTCTCGTGCTCGGAACCGCATTCCGCTACATCTGCTACCGCTACATCGTCTTCACCAAGTAAACCGACTCTCGTGCCGCAGCATCCGCATGGGTTGGTTCAACGGCGGCCGCGGCGAGCTCCGAGGGTCACAATGGCACCCTGGGGCACAACGTAATCGGGATCCAGTGCTTTGGGGAGAGTCGACAGCGCCAGCGTGAATTCTGCCGGCATCTTGTTGGTGAGATCGAGCCTGCCACCATCCGCCTCTGCGAGCTCCTTCGCCACGGCGAGGCCGATGCCGGTTGAGCCCCCGGTCGAGTAACCCTTTTCGAAGATCTCGTCCTCGTCGTCGATGGAGACTCCTTCACCCTCATCGCGCACCTTGAAGATAATCGACTTGCCAGAGTGGCTTGCCGAAATGGAGGTCTCACCCTCGCCGTACTTGAGTGAATTCTCGATCAGCGTGGCGAGGATTTGCGACAGGGAACCTGGCGTCGCAAGGACTGCGCCGTCGAATTCGGCGTTGAAGGTGAGCGGGCGCCCTGCGCGTTCAAACGGCTTGGTCCACTCGTCTTTCTGGCGCTGGAACGCTCGCTTGACGCTGATCGCCTCCGTGGTTCCACCCGATGCCGATTGCGAGGTACCCATGAGTTCTGCGACCACACCACCGAGCCGATCGCTCTGCTCAAGAGCCTTGTTGACCTCCTCGATAATCTCCTCGTCGTCCGTGAGGTACTCGATTTCCTCGATGCGCATCGAGAGCGCCGTGAGAGGCGTGCGCAGCTGATGAGCGGCGTCTGCGGCAAACTGGCGTTCTTTAGCTAGGCGTCCAGCCATGCGGTCCGCGCTTCGCGCGATTTCATCGGATATCAGGTCGATCTCTTCAATTCCCGAGTTCTTGACCTGAGGGCGCACTCGACCAGCTCCGAGCTGTTCTGCAGCGGCCGCCAAATAGATGAGCGGTGCGGATATGCGCCGAGATTGGCGCATAGCAACGAGGACACCCACGAGCAGCGCGGTCGCAATAAGTCCAAGCGCCCCAACCACCATGAGCCCAAGCCGTGCCACCACATCCGCACGCGGGGTGGAAACCGTGACGAGGGCGCCTGACGCGCTCACAACGCTCTCTTCGATGACGTTCTCAGCTTGGTCCGTCAGCGAGGCGGTCTTGTTGCCGTCTGGATAATTCACCTCGATGTGGGCACGGTCAGGGCTCCCGCTCTCTGCAAGTCTCGTCAGCAGGGTCTCGCCGACATAGATGTCTTCGGCGGCGAACCTATCAACAATCGTGGCAACGGCACTGGCCCGATCAGCCAGCTCCGTTTGGGTCTGCTGCCAGGCAAGCGACACGGCAAACATCATCCCAGGAATACCAAGGATAAAAACGGCTACGGCCACCGCCGTCGTCGTCATTACAATTGCACGACGGCGCATAAGCTACTCCTCGAAACGGAATCCCATTCCACGAACGGTTGTAATGTAATGCGGATCATTGACGTCGTCGCGAAGCTTACGTCGCAGCCACGATATGTGCATGTCGAGCTTCTTCGTGGACGAATCTGACTCGGTGCCCCACACTTCCCGCATGAGGTCATCACATTCCACAACGTTGCCAGCTTCGCGCAGGAGGACGCGCAACAGTTCGAACTCCTTACCCGTGAGCTGCAGTTCTTTCGATCCGACGTAGGCGCGATGGGCGTCGATATCAATCGACACGTCCTGAGCATTCAGCGTCTCGGAATCCTCGTCGCCGGCAGCTGCCCGGCGAAGGAGGGCACGCACCCGAGCAAGTAGCTCCGCCAGTCGGAACGGTTTGGTCACATAATCATCCGCGCCGGCATCCAGGCCGACAACCATGTCGACTTCCTCAGCCCGTGCCGTCAAGATCAGCACCGGAAACGTTTTACCTCGGGACCGTGCGGTCCGAGCGACCTCGAGGCCATCCATGTCCGGAAGGCCGAGATCCAACACGACGAGGTCGATATCGGACTCCATCGCTTCGAGTGCTGCCTTACCGGTTTCTACGGGTTGGACGTCATATCCCTCGCGAGAAAACGCCCGAACCAACGGGGCCGAAATCGCGGAATCATCTTCGACAAGAAGAATCTTTGTCATTTCATGTCCTTTTCTATCGTTAAGCCCTTGTTATAGCCGAGTTTAGTAAAGATTATTTCAGGACGATAGTGCTTAGCCTAATACTTCGGTTCAGAATCCGGGAGAACGCGCAAAATGGCCGATTCAATGTAACCAAATCCTTGAAGTTCAGATCCGACATTCTCGGTCAATTGATATTTTTCACGATTGAGTTCTTGGAGCGCTTCGGCCGTCTTTCGGTCGACGACGATCTCCCCCTCAGGTGCAACGCCCGTGAGGCGTGAAGCAAGATTGACGTTCGGACCGAAGACATCGCCAAACCGAGACACGATGCCACCCCACACGAGCGACGCGCGGACATCGGGCATGTTCGGGGTGGCGTGCAGTGCGTTAACTACCTCGGATACGACCTCTGCACCGGTCTCAAGATCATCGGCGACGTAAAGCACGGCGTCGCCGACCATCTTCACCACGCGGGCGCCAAGCCCGGAGATGACGTCGCGACACGTGAACTCAAAGGTTTGGACGAAATCGACAAGTTGGTGTGGCGACAATTGACCTGAACGATCTGTAAAGGCCACGAGATCCACGAATCCGAGTCCGCGAATGAGTGGCATGGCTTCAGAATCAACTCGCATATCTTCGAGTTCAACCTCGGTGCGCCGTAGGAATGAGGCAAGGTGGCGTCGCCACGCATATTTCATCTGGTAGACGAGGAACTCTTCGTATTCGTCGATGTGGTCGAGCACCCAGTAACGAGCCGCCACTTCATCGAGCCCGTAGCGCGATTCGGCTTCCTCGACGAGCGCTTCGTACTGCCAGAGCACGAGCCGGTCGGCCAGATGGGATTGGGCGCGAATCAGGGAGTTTTGAGTATCTTCGTCGGTGCGCTCGCGGTCAATCATGTCCCGATGCGCGCGCATCACGTCCACGTCGTACTCAGTGAAGAGCCGCGTCTCGGGGTTTTGAATGTACGGGAATCCCATCGCACGCCAGAATCGGCGCGTGGAATCGGTGTCCATGTTCGCCAGGTCAGCGGCCTCGCGGAGGTGATATTTGGCAACGCCATTCAACAGTCGGCGCACATGAGTCTCGACCGTTGTGGGAACATCCTCGGGCGATTCCTGAGGCGCTGTGCTCTGGGTCACATTTCCACCCTAACAGGTTGACGCTTTCATTCCAACAAAACTTCCTTATTCGCAGGTCAGAGCGCATTTAAAGGTGTCTACCTGCACATTCGGGGTTTAGTCTATCGTCTCACGGTCAAAAATTCGGATTACTGTGGGGGTATGCCTTTTTTGACTAACGACGACCCGATTCCATCCCGCCCGGCTTCACCCATCGATGAGCGCGCAAATCGATATGTGGCGGATCTGCTAGAGCGCGTCCCCGAGCTAGTTACAAGCCTGGGCCAAGGCACGGCGGACGAGCGTGACTATTCTGATTACTCTCCCGAGGGAGTGGAGGCGATGGCAGACCTCAACCGCGCTACGCTCGCTGACATTCAAGTGCTGGAGCCGAGCGATGAGGTTGATCGAGTGACGAAAGCGGCGCTGATCGAAAATCTCGAACTCGAGATTGATGCCGTTGAGCGTGGCGAAATTGGCGATATCAATGTCCTTTCCACGCCTCTACAGGGCATTCACGAAATCTTTGACAACATGAAAAAAGAGACCGCTGAAGATTGGGACCTTATCCTCGGGCGCCTATCAAACGTTGACAAGGCACTGAACGGCTGGAAACAGACCCTCGAGCTGCGCAGTCAATCGGGCCCTTCTCAAGCTACGAAGCAAATTGCGCTGGCCATCGGGCAAGCTGAGGCACTCGCCTCCGCAGATTCAAAACTGGCTGCACTTGCCCGCGAGGGAGCAAACACCATTGGAGACCTCGGCGATGAGCTTCTTGAAGCGTCGATGGGCGCCCGCGCTGCCTACTCCGAATTAGCTGACTTCTTGCGAAAAAATATCCTGCCCACCGGCGTCGTGAACGAAGCGTTCGGACGAGAACGCTACGAACCCCGAATTCGGCAATCCACGGGCGCGCGCCTTGATCTTGACGAAACCTACGACTGGGGCCTTCAGGAGTTGGCGCGTATCGTTTCCGAACAGAAGGCCGTGGCACAGGAGCTTTTCGGCGACGATGTGGGCGTCACGGATGCGATGGAGCGCCTCAACGCAGATCCCGCATATCAGCTGCACGGCACGGCCGCACTCAAAGAATGGATGCAGAAGACGTCTGACCGAGCGCTCGACGACCTCCACGGAACCCACTTCGACATTCCGGAACCGCTACGAAAACTCGAATGCATGATTGCGCCCTCGGGAACCGGAGCGATTTACTACACCGGCCCAACCGACGACTTCTCGCGCGGTGGTCGCATGTGGTGGTCCGTCCCGGACGGCACAGATACATTCCACACGTGGCAGGAGAAAACGACCGTCTATCACGAGGGCGTGCCTGGCCATCACCTGCAAATCGGCATGGCCACCTTCATGAAAGACACCCTTAATGACTGGCGCCGAAATCTCTCGTGGAACTCCGGCCACGGCGAAGGCTGGGCACTTTACTCGGAAGGCCTCATGGCCGAACTCGGCTACCACGAGGACCCAGCTGACTACATGGGAGTGCTCGATGCCGAGCGCTTACGTGCCACACGGGTTGCGCTGGACATCGGATTTCATCTCGGTAAGCCGTCCCCGGCGGGCTATGAGCACATCAATCCCACGTGGAATCGAGATGTCGCATGGCAGTTCTTGCAAGACAACGTGGCGATGGACCGATCGTTCCTCGCATTTGAACTCAACCGCTACTTGGGATGGGCCGGCCAAGCACCCTCCTACAAGGTCGGTCACCGCATCTGGAAACAGCTGCGTTCCGACGCCGAAAAGCGCCCGGGTTTCGATCTCAAGGCATGGCACATGCGCGCTCTTGGGATGGGCTCTGTTGGTCTGGACGTCATGCGTGATGCGCTCGAGCGTCCGGGCGAGGTTGGAGCGGCCGGCACCGAGAATCTAGCGAACGGACACCATGGCTAAGCAGCTCCTTCTCGCTTCCGCCTCGCCTGCCCGCAAGGCCACTCTTATTTCCGCGGGTATCACGCCGAACATCGCAGTCGCCGATCTGGATGAGGATGGCCTTCTCGCGGCCAACCCCGGTCTGACAGCTGCAGGGCAGGTGGAGCTTCTTGCAACCGCCAAAGCCAGCGCGATTGCAGATGAGCTGCGCGCGTCTGGCAATCCCCTACCCACCGTCGTCGTGGGGTGCGACTCCATGCTTGAGATGCACGGGCAGGTGGTCGGCAAACCTCGTACCGCCGAGGTCGCTCGCGAGCGCCTGCGCGCAATGAGCGGCAATCCTGGCGACCTCCATACGGGACATTGCGTCATTGACCTGAAGACGGGCCAGATGGGCGTCGGGACGTCCACCACAACCGTCTATATTGGCGAGCTCACCGATGCCGAAATTGCCGCCTACATCGCCACGGGAGAACCGATGGTGGTTGCGGGCTCGTTCACAATCGATGGCTACGGCGGGCCTTTCGTGGAAAGAATCGACGGCGACCACCACGGCGTCGTCGGGATTTCACTGCCGTTGCTTCGCACCCTCCTCGCCGATCTCGGGCACTCGATCACGGAGTTCTGGGATGAGCGATAGTGGCGAACTCACGCCCGAGGAACTAGCCGAGCGTGACCAGCGCCGCGCCGAACGCCGCGCCCGCGGCGAGGCGTTCGTGGACTGCGCCTGCGGGAACAAGCATTGGGGCATTCTTGGAGCAGCTGGCATTCTGGCCTGGCGAACCGAAGATTCCGCAGGAGACGGCGGCAGGCCCGAGGGCACTGATCGGGTTCGGCGCTCAGAACCTGATGTGCTCCTGCAACTGCGCGTCTCGTGGTCCCACCGGGGAGGCACGTGGGCGGTTCCCGGTGGCGCGATCAACCGCGGTGAAACCGCGTGGGAAGGTGCCGTTCGTGAATTCACGGAAGAATCTGGATTCGATGCTCTCAAAGAGCCCACCGGCTCACACGTATTGCAGCACCCTGACTGGGTGTACACGACCTTCGTGGCACAAGTCGACGATCCAAACGTCGAGCTCGTACCCAACGACGAATCAGAAGACTTGAGGTGGGTGCCCATCAGTGAGGTCGCATCCCTCGACCTCATGGAGCCCTTCCGCGCTGCACTCCCCACGCTCCGTGCGCTCATCGACAAACAGGTCGATTGACGCGGGTAACCACCTCGTCGTTGACCAAAAAACTGTGGCCCGAGCATGTGCTCGGGCCACAGAGTCTCTAAGTACGACGACTAGACGACAAAGTCGAGGTCGTCTTCGAACTCGCGGTTCTGCTTCGTGCGCTCGGACATCGTGATCCACTCACGTTCGGGCGAACCGACATAGATCTGACGCGGACGGCCGATTTTCTGGTTCGGGTCGAGGACGAGCTCGCGGTACTGTGCAATCCAACCGGGCAGACGCCCAAGTGCGAACAGTGGCGTGAACATCTTCGTTGGGAAGCCCATACTCTTATACAGGAGGCCGGTGTAGAAATCGACGTTCGGATAGAGGTTCCGCTCCACGAAGTAGCTGTCTTCAAGAGCCGCTTGTTCGAGCTCCATTGCCATATCGAACATCTCGGTGTCGCCCTTAAGCCGGCCGAGGATGTCGTCAGCAAGGCCCTTGACGATCTTCGCACGTGGATCATAGGACTTGTAGACGCGGTGGCCAAAGCCCATGAGCTTGACGTCGTTCTTCTTATCCTTGACCTGCTGGACGAAATCCTTGACCTTGGTGCCGGACTCGCGGAGGTTGTCGAGCATCACGAGCACTGCCTCGTTTGCGCCGCCATGCAGTGGGCCGGAAAGTGCGCCAACGCCCGCGGCTACGGATGCATAGATCGATGCCTGCGAAGAACCGACGAGTCGCACCGTGGAGGTGGAACAGTTCTGTTCATGATCGGCGTGCAGGATCAGCAGCTTGTCGAGAGCATTGACGATTGTCGGATCCACATCGTGTGTCTGATACGGCAGACCGAACGTCATACGCAGGAAGTCCTCGGTGTATGACTTGGTTGAATCCGGGTACAGGAGCGGCAAACCTGTTGCGCGCTTCGAGATGAACGCGATCATCGTCGGTACCTTGGCCATGAGGAGCACCGACGCCACGTCGCGCTGCTCCGCGTCAAGCGGATCGAGCGTGTCCTCATAGTACGTACCCAGACCAGCAATGCCGGCCTGGAGGATCGACATCGGGTGGCCCGATGATGGGAACGCCGTGAAGAAGCTACGGAAATCCTCGTGCAAGAGGGTGTGTTTCTTGATGCGACGAGTAAACGCCGCGAGCGATGCCGCATCCGGCAACTCGCCGTAAATGAGCAGGTAAGCAACTTCGAGGAACGAACTCTTTTCCGCCAGCTGCTCGATTGGGTAGCCGCGGTAACGCAAGATACCTGCGCCGCCGTCAATGTAAGTGATCTCGGATTCGCACGACGCCGTGTTCGTGTATCCCGGATCGAGAGTCGTGGTGCCGGTTTCGCCCAGCAACTGGTTGATCTTAAAGCCGTCGTTACCTTCAACGGCCTTGACACGCTCGAGTTCGAGCTCCTTGCCGTCAATGATCAACTGCGCACTATTAGACATAAAGTCTCCTTTGTGATGGTTGCCCCCGGCATGCCGGGGCGGAGGTGCATCACAGGTCACACTACCTGAGTTAGGCCCGGTTTAACTATCTTAAAGTCAAGATATTCCGTGCAGGGTTCTTTTCAAAACCTCAGGCAAAAATGCCAACCGCTCGCATGCTTGGTCTATCGCAGAATCGTGCGCAGTGAGCGACATTCGCACTGAACCATTGCCAGCTTCACCGTAAAACGTGCCGGGTGCGACGACGATCCCAAGCTCCGCACACGCGTTGACAATATCCCAAGACGACGCCCCTTCGGATGTCACCCACAGGTACAAACCCGCAACGGAATCGGGATCGTTCGTGAGTTCGGCAGCCTCAAGCGCACCGAGCAGCTTCACTCGGCGAGCTTCATAGATGTCACGCTGGGCGGCAACGTGATCGTCGTCGGCAAGCGCCACGGACATCGCGTGCTGAACCGGACCGGGCATCATGAATCCCAGGTGCTTGCGAAGCTCGATCATCGGCGTGATGATCTCTGGATCTCCGGCGAGCCAGGCCGCACGATAGCCGGCCATGTTCGACTGCTTAGATAACGAGTAGACCATGAGCAGGCCACTCACGTCGCCGTCGCACACGTCGTCGGCAATAATCGACGGTGATTCACTACCCTCCCAGCACAGCTCGGCGTAGCACTCATCCGAGGCCACAACCACGCCATTGCGCCGGGCCCATGCCACGATCGAGCGTAACTGTTCGCGCCCAAGCACATGCCCGTTTGGGTTACCGGGCGAATTGAGCCAGAGCAGGTCAAGGTCCGTCGGCCAACTGGCTGGATCGGCGTCGGTGTCGATCACAACTGGCTCCGCGCCTGCCAGCCGCGCACCGACGTCGTACGTCGGATACGCCACGTTGGGAAAGCCAATTCGCGCTCCGGGCCCATATCCCATGAGCGAAGGCAGCAACCCAACCATTTCTTTCGAGCCGATCGTGGGCAAAATTGCCACGCTCGAGGTGATTCCTCGGCGGCGTGCCATCCAGTTCGAAATTGCGGCCTGCAGATCAGCCGTACCTACAACCACGGGATAACCGTGCGCGTTCGAGGCCTCGGCAAGTGCGCGTTGCGCGACGGCGGGCGTGTCGTCGACAGGCGTGCCGATCGTCAGATCACACACGCCGCCCGGATACTGTGCTGCCCGATTCCGAGCGGGAACAAGTGTGTCCCACGGAAAATCGGGCAGCGAATCAACGTAGAAACCCACAGCTAGTCGTTAATGCCTTGCGGAAGGGCGGCAACAATGGGGTGATCCTTCGCAATTGGCCCCATCTTGGCGGCGCCCCCAGGCGAACCGAGATCGTCGAAGAACTCGACGTTCACCTTGTAAAATTCGGACCACTCCTCTGGGGTGTCGTCCTCGTAGTAGATGGCTTCGACCGGGCAGACCGGTTCGCAAGCACCGCAATCCACGCACTCATCGGGATGGATATACAGCATGCGATCGCCTTCGTAAATGCAGTCGACGGGGCACTCGTCGACGCAGGCGGCGTCCTTAATGTCAACACACGGTAGCGCGATAACGTAGGTCATGGTCAACCTCTTTCCATAGTCACAACCGGTTTTAATTTACACGGATAAATCTAGTATAAATCCAAATCTATCCTATCCGCATGTCACAGCGTGGACCGGTTCATAAGTCCAAGTGTACTGGTCTTCGTCCTGAAGCTCTCCGTTGAGCGAAACGTTGCGCCCAACTGTGATCGAGAAGCCAGCGCCTCCGGCTCCTGAGGGCACGCAATCGGCGGCGGTATTCACACGCGTTTCGGGATTCCTATAACCAAAGCGCTCGGACTGCCACACCTCGACATCCCAATACTTCGTGGACCACAGGCGCGTATGCACCTCGCCACCGGCTACCCAAGATTCAACCATCACGCCATACGGGGTGTTGTTCTCCCAGATCATCGGAACCTGTTCGCCCCAAATGGTAGCTTCGAGGCCGGCGGGGTATCGAGGGAAGTACTTCGAGTGCGGCTGGTGGAACACGTCAGTCATGCCAGCCCGGTAGCCGATGTTGAACGTGTTGGTGGATAGCTGGGAAAGACCACCGCCCATTGCCGTGGAGTTGAATCCATTTGTCACGACGCCGGATGAGACGAAGCCGTGTTCGGCGTCGACGGGCCCCAGCTGGTCACCAAGGTTGAACTGCTCGCCCGGCTTGATGAGGACGTTCGTGACTTTCGAGGAACCGACCACGAGGTTCGTGGTGCGGACGGAATCGGCCGTGAGCGGTGTGGAGATCGAAGAGACGACCTCCGTGATCCCCATGGCTTCCGCGTCTTCCGTGGTGAACTCGGGTTCGTCCACAACAATGTCAGCGACGACGGTGCGGTCAGTTCCATCCGAAATGTCGAGGAGCGCCGAGGAAATTTGGTCAATATCGAGGGACTCGCCGTTCTCTGATGGCGTGAGAACCGGGGCTCCGCCACTGATTGTGATCACCGCGTCGGTGGAGGTGCCGAGCACCTCGCCCGCGCGCTCGTGGACAATGGTTTCGAGGCCGTCCTCGTCCACACTCAACTCGGGTGTGCCGCCCTCGTTCGTGAAAGACAGCAAGGAACCGGTCTGGGACGGTTCGAGCTCGACCATGACCTCCTTGATTGTGATCGAAATTGGACCCGATAGAAGCGGATCAATGGTGTCCGCGACGAAGGTGTCGAGCTCGTCGGTGCTGATCGCTGGATCAACAGTGGCGGTGGGGAGTTGGATCGGGGCGTCGCCGGCGAGCCATTCGTCAACGATCACGGATGTCGACTCTTCCTTGACGATGCTCAGTCCTTCCTCTGCTGGCTGGACGCTAACGTTGGCGTCGTTGATGGTCAGGCTGGCATCGGTTGGTTCTTGCGCGAACGCATCGGCAAGTCGGTCCACTTCGGTCGCTACTGCTGTGGCATCCGCAGTCAACACCGCATCAATGTTCGAACCACCAGACACGTGCGCCCACATCTTCTTCGGGTGAAGAGAAAAACCAGTCAGTCCGGCAAAGGTTTCCTCGAGATCAACTGCAAGGTTGATCTCTTGTGGGTTCACGTGTTCTGTGGCATTACTAGCGGCGGTGGTCACCTCACGCG
>JAAYGH010000164.1 GCA_012727825.1 Trueperella sp. | reverse complement strand
GGTACGCGGTCAAGGCGCTGCCAGCTAAGTAAAAGTTTTCGTGCAGAGTTGCAGTTTCGTCCATCGATGCGATGGCGCCAATGGCGCCAAGGCGAACCAGTAGCCACGTTTTGAATCGGCAAGTACGCCCGCAGTGAATGCGATAACGGCTAGAAGAGGCCAGAGCGCGGAGGCAAACCACGTTGAAACGCTGAGCTCACGGCCAATATGAATCAGCTGAAAAAATGTGCCGAGCCACCGGTTGGGCTCACCATCAAGATTCATGATGACCGCGGTGGTCACCGCGGAAGCGGTCGTAATGGCAACTGAAACGGCGAGGAGCGTCATTAACAGAGCCGTAGAACCCCGGCCGGTGTGAATGGGTGATGAGTTGGTTGCCATGTGTCTCCTCAAGTGGTTGGTCGATTCTGCGTTAACGGCTAACAATGAGATAGCAAACAGTTAACAATGAGAAAACGTTAAGTAGAACCTCCATGGCGCCGCAACACACGGAATTTTGCCACGAGATGTTTAGTAGTGCGCATGCCATATGAATCGTGAAAATGACGGCGATTCAACCCCTGATCGAAAAAATTGTAAGAACTCCCTCCACCGTGTTTCCGTTGCTATTTAGCGGAGAAATATAAATTAATCGAGTTTTAGTGTTGACCTTGGAGTGAAGTGGAGTAAAGTGGAGCGCAACGGGAAAAGGGGGTGACAGATGTTCCTCGGTACGTACGAACCACGGTTAGACGACAAAGGGCGTCTGATACTCCCTGCGAAGTATCGAGATCAGCTTCAGGGCGGTCTCGTTATGACGCGCGGGCAAGAACACTGCCTGTACATCTTTCCCATGTCGGAGTTCGAGAACATGCTCGAGCGCCTCAACCAAGCACCCATGACATCCAAAGAAGCCCGCACATACAAGCGCGTGTTTCTCTCGGGTGCCAACGATCAGGTTCCTGACAAGCAAGGCAGGGTCACCATTCCGGTGGCTCTGCGCGAGTACGCAAGTCTTGAACGCGAAGTTGCGGTGATTGGGTCGGGTGCTCATGTTGAGGTCTGGGACCTAGATGAATGGAACTCGTTCCTGGACACGAACGAGTCCGAGTTTGCAGATCGGGAAGACGAGCTCATTCCGGGAGTGTTTTAACTGCGAGATCGGTTGGCCTTCCACCGATGTCCTGAGGCAATTCCCCAACTTCAGGCCAACGGTGGAGGACCAATCGGTCTTCCATAATAAGAAGGAGGATCGGTGCGCACCGCTCACAACAATGCTTTGCACGTACCGGTGCTCACCCGTACCCTCCTCGATTTTCTGGCCCCTTCGCTTGACGGCGATGCCTTGCTGATCGACTGCACGCTGGGCATGGGCGGCCACTCTCAAGCGTTCTTGGACGAGTTCCCAGAGCTGCGCGTGGTCGGTATCGATCGCGATCCGGCAGCTATTCGCCTCGCCACCGAGCGTCTAGCACCGTTTGGTCAACGATTCATGGCGGTTCACACCACGTACGACGACGTCGATATGGTTGCAGCCGAGCACGGAAGAGACGGCAAGGCTGACGCAATTGTGATGGATCTCGGCGTCTCCTCACTCCAGCTTGATGACGAAGATCGCGGGTTCTCTTACGCGACGGACGCTCCACTGGACATGCGAATGAATCCCGAGGTTGGTCGGAGCGCCGCAGACCTTCTTGCTACTGGTAGCCACGGTGAGATCACCCGCATATTGCGCGTGTATGGCGAAGAAAAATTTGCCTCCCGTATCGCCGACGCGATTGTTCGGCGTCGTGAGATCCAGCCGCTCAGTCGTACCAGAGAGCTGGCAGAGATCGTGCGCGACTCAATCCCAGCTGCGACTCGCCGCACCGGAGGTAATCCGGCCAAGCGCACGTTCCAAGCGTTGCGCATTGCAGTCAACGAAGAACTGGATGTCCTCGAAGCTGCGATCCCGCGTGCCATCGAGGCGATTCGCGTGGGCGGACGTCTAGCTGTCGAGTCTTATCAGTCCCTCGAGGATCGCATCGTCAAAGATGCGATCGCGCAGGGAACCACGTCGACGACGCCTGCAGGGCTGCCGGTCGAACTCGACACCCACAAGCCTTATCTTCGCGCGCTTCACCGCGGTGCGTTGAAGGCCAACGACGCCGAAATCGCGGCTAACCCACGCAGTGCATCCGTACGCCTGCGCGCGGTTGAACGCGTCGCACCCACTCCCCACCACCTGTTCAATCCCGAGCATGACCGAGGTAATCGATGAGCACAGCACTCAACACCCAACGCGCGTTTCCCGCGCCGTCCTCACGCCCTGTTATCGAGATGCCGGGACTCACGGTCGTGCCCACTCCGGCACCGGCCGTTGGGTTCTTTAGCACAGTCTTTGTGTGTCTGGCCCTCTTCCTTGCCTCGATCGGCGTCGCATTTCACCTCAACACACTGATGATTCAGGGCGCTTACGACGTGAAAAACATTAGTGTTGAACTCAATGAAGTTGCTGCCCGTGAAGCAACCTTGCAAAAGGAAGTTATCGGGGTGTCGACTCCTCATGAACTACGTGCTCGTGCTGACGCGCTTGGTCTTGTTGCGGCTGAAGGTGCTCTCCACGTTGATCTTGATACTGGGGTGATCACCGCCCCGGCTGGAAAGTAGGGGACTGTTGTATGGCAAGGTCGGAGGACCCAAAATTTGGAGCGGTCATGAAAAAGAGCTTCCGACTCGGTCTGGGCTCCGGTCAGGGGTCTGATCCTCATGCACGCGCAGTGACGCGTAAACGGTTGACGTCAATCACTGCCTTAGTTCTCGGTATCGCGATCCTCTTGTCGTTTCGGCTGATCTACCTGCAGGTGGTTCAGGCAGACACCCTGTCGGAAACGGCACGCGAGTTCCGTTCCCGGTCCTATCCGCTGGAAGCTAAGCGCGGCGATATTTTCGATGCACATGGCGCCGTCCTCGCGACGTCACTGGAGCGGTATAACGTGCGCGTGGATCAGACGGAAATTGTGGACTACATCAGCCGCGATGAGTTCGGGATGATAGATGGCGCGGGTGCGGCGGCCGCAGCTCGCAAACTCATTCCGTACGTGACGATGGATCAAGCTGAACTTGGCGGATTCCTCATGGGCGGAGAAAAAAAGAGCCAGTGGCAGCTACTCGTGTCCGATATTTCTCCGGAAGAGTGGCGCGAAATCAACGCTCTTGGCATTCGGGGTATTTACCCGGAGCGTTTCATGCAACGCCAATACCCGAACGCAAATACAGCGGGCACAGTTCTCGGCTATCTGGGTCAGACTGAGGAATCATCGACGCCGGAGGGTCGTGCCGGAATTGAGCAGAGCTTCAATTCCGTGCTTGCCGGCACACCCGGTTCTGTACAGTTCGAGGTTGGGCCAAGCGGTACGGTCTTTCCAAATTCTGAACGGTACGAAACGCCCGCGGTCGATGGTGGCGACGTCCACTTGACGATTGATCGTGATCTGCAGCGCGCTGCCCAAGACGCACTCGACGACGTCGTGAGCGGAAGTGGCGCCGAATGGGGAACCGCAATCGTGATCGAGGTCGGTAGCGGGCGTGTGCTGGCACTTGCCGATTCGAATTCACCAGATCCTGCTAATCTCGCGGCCACCGATCCGAAGCACTGGAACTCACGCGCAGTTTCTGCGATCGTCGAGCCAGGGTCAACCGGCAAGGTCGTCACGTATGCGACGGCTCTCAACGAGGGCGCAGTGGAACCACTCGACCTGTTCCTCGTGTCCACACCCATGGAAATGCCCAATGGCGAGGTTATTCGGGATAATGATTCCCACCCGGCAGAAATGATGACTGTGGCGGGCACGCTCGCGAAATCGTATAACACCGGCCTCGTACAAATTGGTGATCTCGTTCCGGATGAGACCCGCTATCAGTACCAGCTGGACTTCGGACTCGGCCAAAAGACGGGCATCGAACTGCCCGGTGAGCAGGCCGGGCTCGTGCATCCGGTCGAAAATTGGGGTTCGCGTGAGCGCTACACCACGATGTTTGGGCAGTCGTGGAGTGCCACGACGTTGCAGCTTGGCCAGATGATGTCTGTTATTGCCAACGACGGTGCGTTGATCCCGATTCATATTGTGGATGGTGTGGAGTCCCTCGACGGCGAGTACACCCCAGGCACGGTCGGTGAATCGCGTCAGGTCATTACCCCCGAAACTGCGGATGAGATGCTTGCCATGATGCAGGCCGTCACCGATTCGTATTCGACTGGCTGGCGGGCGCGTGTGGATGGCTACAACGTGGCTGGTAAGACGGGCACTGCTCAGGTGCCAGACGAAACGGGGGCGCTCACAAAACGCGCCGGAACCTTTGTGGGCGCGATCCCGGCGGAAGATCCGCAGATCATCGTCGCGTCGATTGTCTACAATGCCGGGGGAGCGGG
>JAAYGH010000163.1 GCA_012727825.1 Trueperella sp. | reverse complement strand
GTTCTGGAAAATGCCGCATATCCACTCGAAATCCAGAAAGTTGACCGGCAAGAGCGTGAAGCTCGTGCCATGGAAGCTCTGAAAACCACCGGTCTTGAGGGTAGAGAAGGCGCCTACCCCGACGAGTTGTCGGGTGGCATGCAGCAGCGAGTGGGATTGGCGAGGGCGCTCACTGCCGACGCCGATATCCTCCTCATGGATGAAGCGTTCTCGGCGCTCGACCCTTTGATCAGGCGAGACATGCAGGATCTCCTTCTCCAGATTCAGGCTCAACAGCGTCGAACAATCGTTTTCATTACGCACGATCTCAATGAGGCGATGTACGTCGGCGACCGCATAGCAGTCATGCGCGATGGTCAGGTCGTTCAGATCGGCACCGCCGAAGAGATCCTGACCAGCCCAGCAAACGACTATATTGCTCGTTTCATTCAGGATGTGGATCGCACGCGTGTGATCACAGCATCGGCAATGATGCGCCAGCCAGGAACCCGAATTTTTTCGGGAGACGGTCCACGAGCCGTCTTGCAGAAGCTCGAGAAATGGGACGAACCGGCCGGTTGGGTCGTAGATTCTGGAACCCACAAATTGCACGGGATGATCCACACCGACGACGTCGTTCGGGCTCTTCACGACAATCCAAGCCTGACGCGGATTGACGACTTGTTGCGCAAAGATTTTTCTGCTGTTGGACCGGACGACTCGATGGCTGAGGTCATTACGTTGGCGTCCGGAACCCCAATCACGATTCCCGTCGTCGACGCCGATGGTCGGCTCGCAGGAATCATCCCAAGAATTGCCGTTCTCGTGGCACTAGCAACAGCTAGTAATGGCGCGGAGAATTCCGGGACCGACGATGCGTTGACGCGCGAACAGACGGAGGAAGCACTGTGACACGAAACGATCTTCTCTTCTCCATTCCCCTTGGCGACTGGGTCGACACAATCATCCGCTGGATGATGGCGGCCTGGGAAGGTTTCTTTGACGTCATTGGCGAAATTCTCATCCGTATTTATGACGGAATCTACTGGGCGTTAGCTACGCCTCCGTTCTGGGTTCTCATCATCGTTTTCGCGGCAATCGCGTTCTTTGCCAAAGGCTGGAAACTCGCATTGGCTACCGTGATTGGGTTCCTTCTGATTTACGGAATGTTCCAATGGGATAACGCGATGACAACGCTCGCACTCGTCATCGAATCGTCGTTCATTGCGACGCTCTTCGGCGTGCCACTGGGAATTCTTGCAGCGCGAGTCCGATGGGTGTCTCAAGTGACTCGACCGGTCATGGACTTTCTCCAGAGCATGCCAGCCTTCGTTTATCTCATTCCCTTCGTCATGATCTTTTCGGCGGGCATTGTGCCCGGAATCGTTGCCACGGTTCTCTTCGCCATCGCACCGGCCGTCCGCTTTACGGAGCTTGGTATCCGCCAGGTCGACCCATCCGTGGTGGAAGCAAGTTATGCCTTTGGAGCAACGCCACGGCGCGTTCTCCGGCAGGTGCAGTTGCCGCTAGCTCTGCCCACGATCATGGGCGGAATCAACCAGGTCATCATGCTCTCGCTATCCATGGTTGTGATCGCCGGCATGGTCGGTGGCGGCGGCCTTGGCAATGCAGTCGTGGCCTCAATCCAGCGCGTGAACATTTCTCTCGGCGCAGAGGCGGGCCTCGCCGTCGTCGTTCTCGCAATCTTCCTTGACCGCGTGACCTCTGCTTTTGGTAACAAGACTCAGCGCGCGTCCTAAATTGTTCAATACGTCCATCAATGAAAGGTACTTATGTTTGCAAAGAAATTATGGGCACTCGGCTCGGTCATGGCACTGTCGGTGACGTTGGCCGCATGTTCATCCGACGAGGATGAATCCACAGACACCACCGGTGAAACCACCGTTGAAAAGGAGCTTAGCGTCGGTGTTCCCTCGGGTTGGGATGAAGGCATCGTCGTCTCCCACATGATGGCAATCGCGCTCGAGGAGCAGGGCTACACGGTGGACCTGACCGACGCTGATATCGGTGTCGTGTTCACCTCCATCGCCTCAGGCGATATGGATCTCCTCTTTGACGCGTGGCTCCCGTTGACCCACGCCAATTACATCGATCAGTATGGCGATCAGCTCGAAGATTTGGGCATTTGGTACGACGACGCGAAGCTGACGATCGCGGTCAACAACGATTCTCCGATCACTTCGCTTGAGGAACTGGCCGACAACGCCGAGGTGTTCAATAACGAGATTGTCGGAATCGATGCTGGTGCTGGTCTGACACAGACCACCGAAAGCGCCGTCATTCCGCAGTATGGCCTCGAGGGTATGAACTTCAAGATTTCGTCAACTGCAGCCATGCTCGCAGAGCTGGATTCCGCGATGGCGGCTGGCGACGATATCGTGGTGACGCTGTGGACCCCGCACTGGGCATATGGAGCATATGACATCCGCGATCTTGAAGATCCCCAGGAGGCTCTTGGTGGGGCGGAAGAAGTGCACACCTTCGCTCGCGTCGGTTTCTCTGGCGACCACCCAGAGGTCGCTGAAATGATTGGCAATTTCGAACTGACCGGTGCGGAATTATCGGACGTCGAAAACTACGCGCTTAACGAAAATGCAGATCAGCCGCTCGAGCAGGCCATTGGTGCATGGCTCGATGAGAACCCCGAGGTTCGCGATCGCATGAACCTCGAAGGCTAGTACGCTAACCTCAGCTCATACGCTGAGCTAACGCTGGCGGGTGCTACGTGGATGAAAGTCCGGGTAGCACCCGTTTCGCCGTCGCTGTGCAGGCCTTGCTTGCAAACCTTTGCGGTGTCGTAAACTTGACCGCGGGTGTAGCTGTCCATGTCAGCCGGCAACCCATGAATCACCGACGCGAAGGAGTGCCCGTGCGCAAGGGCTTTGATCGGGAAAAATACATAGCGATGCAGTCCGCCCACATTTCACGTCGGCGCACAGAGATTGGCGGCAAGCTCTATCTCGAAATGGGCGGCAAGCTCTTTGACGACAATCACGCATCCCGCGTCCTGCCGGGTTTCACCCCGGACAACAAGATCGCCATGCTGGAACAGATTAAGGACGAGATTGAGATCCTCGTCTGCCTCAATGCAAAAGATGTCGAGCGGCAGAAGAAACGCGCCGATCTGCAGATCTCCTATGAAGATGATCTTCTGCGCCTCATTGACGTTTTCCGGGAGCGTGGCTTCCTCGTCGAAAACGTCGTCGTCACACAAATTAGTGCCGAGAACCATCTGGCCCACGCCGTCTCCGACCGGCTGGAGCGCCTCGGCCTCAATGTGTTTCACCACCACTCGATTCCAGGCTACCCGTCAGCCACGAAGCGCATCGTCTCCGAGGAAGGCTTCGGCTCGAACGACTACGTACCGACCTCGAGAGATCTCGTTATCGTCACTGCTCCCGGGTCCGGCTCGGGCAAACTCGCCACCTGCCTGTCGCAGGTATACCACGAGTACAAGCGAGGCATTCCGTCCGGATATGCCAAGTTCGAAACCTTTCCGATCTGGAACCTGCCTCTCAAACATCCGGTCAACCTCGCCTACGAAGCAGCCACCGCGGACCTCGACGACATCAACGTCATCGACCCGTATCACCTGCAGGAATACGGCACGCAGGCCACCTCTTACAATCGCGATGTCGAAGTCTTCCCGCTCCTTGAAGCGCTCCTCGACATGATGTTCGGCGAATCGCCCTACAAGTCGCCCACTGACATGGGGGTGAACATGGTGGGCCACTGTATTAGCGACGACGACGCCGTACGCGACGCCTCCAAACAAGAAATTATCCGTCGTTACTACAAGGCATTGGTGCACGAGGAGGTCAACGACCTCGACCCGAGCCTGTCTGACCGCATCGCCATCATCATGTCGAAGGCAAAGACCTCACCGGAGGATCGGCGCGTGGTCGGAGCGGCGCTGGAGGTCCAGGATCGGACCGGCGGACCGGGTTCGGCAATCGAACTCCAAGACGGCACGATCATCACGGGCAAGACTTCGCCGCTGCTCGGCTGCTCGGCCGCGATGCTTCTCAACGCCCTCAAACATTTGGCTGGAATCCCCGACGAGCGCTTGCTCCTATCGCCGAAGTCAATTGAGCCGATTCAGACACTCAAAACCCAGCACTTGGGCTCGCGAAACCCCCGCCTGCACATGGACGAGGTCCTCATAGCATTATCGGTCTCTGCCTCCGAGTCCGAGGATTCTCGCAGAGCTCTGGACGAGCTGCGCAACCTCGAGGGCTGCAACGTTCATACCACCACGATCTTGGGGTCCGTGGACGAGGGAATTTTCCGTAACCTTGGCATTCTCGTCACGTCCGAGCCGCGCTACCAACGCAAAACTCTGTACCGGAAGCGTTGACCACATGAACGAACCCGCAGAACCTACTCGCAGGGGCCTCGGCCTCACCGCAGCTGACGTGGCGGAGCGCCGCCGCGATGGCCGGGCAAATGAGCTACCTCCTCGCACGGGCAAGTCAATCAAGCAGATCGTGCGTCAGAATGTGTTCACGCGTATTAATGCGATCCTGTCGGTGCTATTCGCCATGGTGCTTGCAACGGGCTCGATCATCAATGGCGCATTTGGAATGCTCATCATTGTGAACTCCGGCATCGGCATCATCCAGGAGTTGCGTGCCAAGCGCACGCTGGAGTCGCTGAGGATCGTCGGCGAGGAACATCCGAGCGTCTGGCGCGACGGGTCGCTTGCCGAGCTCACGCAAGAAGAACTCGTTCTCGACGACGTGGTGCGAGTTGGCGCCGGTAACCAGATCGTTGTGGACGGCGTGGTGGAAAGATCGGAGTACTTATCGGTCGACGAATCGAACCTCACGGGCGAATCGGATGCCGTGCGAAAGGCGCCGGGCGATCAGATCATGTCCGGGTCGTTCGTGGTGTCCGGGTCGGGCGATTACACGGTCACCAAGGTGGGGGCGGAGTCATATGCGGCCAAACTCGCTGCGGAGGCCTCACGTTTCTCCCTCGCGCACTCTCAACTCCAAGCTGGCATTAACACGATCCTCAAGTACATCACCTGGGTGCTCGTCCCGGTTGGCGCACTCACGGTGATCTCGGCTGTGCGCGGCGGGGTGACCGACTGGCGGGCGGTGATTCTCGAAATCACCGGTGCGCTGGTGCCCATGGTGCCCGAGGGTCTCGTGCTCATTACGTCGACGGCGTTTGCACTCGGCGTCATTCGCCTCGGTCAGCGCATGTGCCTCGTCCAAGAGCTCCCCGCGATCGAGGGCCTGGCGCGGGTCGACGTCGTGTGCGCGGATAAAACCGGCACCCTTACGGAAAATACGCTCGAGTTTTCCGAGATCCTCATGGTTGACGGCTGCGACGAAACGATCGAGGAATGCGAGGACGTCCTTGCGCACCTCCTGGCCACCGACCCCGATCCGAACTCCACCGCATCCGCGATTATCGAACGATTTCCATTTGCGGGCGAAAATTGGAAGGTGGGTTCGCGCCAACCGTTTACATCGGCGAAGAAATGGTCCGGAACAACGTTTATTAACGACGACGGCACCGTGACCTCGTGGATTATGGGCGCACCGGACGTTCTTGCCGGCGGTCATTCAGCTGGTGATCAGGCGGAGCAGATCGGGTCGACCGGCCGCCGCGTGCTCCTGCTCGCGCACTCGTCTGCCCCCGTGGATGCGGCAGATGCTCCGGTGGATGTGCGCCCGGTGGCGCTACTCGTCTTCGAGCAGAAGATTCGCCCGGACGCCCTAGCTACTCTCGAGTTCTTCGCCGAGCAGGGCGTGGAGGTCAAGGTGATCTCCGGAGACAACGCGGCGTCGGTGGGTGCCGTTGCCGAGCGACTTGGTATCGCGACGGGGCAAACCGTGGACGCTCGCCACATCACCGATGCCGATTTTGCCCAGACGGTTGAGGAGTCTCGAGTGTTTGGACGCGTGCTACCCGATCAAAAGCAGGACATGGTCAAAGCCCTCCAAAGCAACGGCCACACGGTTGCCATGACGGGCGATGGCGTCAATGATGTGCTGGCACTTAAAGATGCTGACATCGGGGTCGCGATGGGCTCCGGTTCAGCTGCCACGCGTGCGGTTGCGAAGATTGTGCTCCTAGACAATCGATTCGCGACCCTGCCCTACGTTGTCGCTGAAGGGCGCCGCGTCATCGGAAACATTGAACGAGTGGCGAACCTGTTCCTCACAAAAACCATTTATTCGGCAATGCTTGCCTTGCTCGTCATCATCGCGGCGGTGCCGTTCCCATTCATGCCAATCCACGTGACGATCACGGGCTGGTTTACGATCGGTATTCCGGCGTTCCTGTTGGCCCTGCCACCGAACAACAACCGCGCCCGACCGAATTTCGTGCGCCGGGTGCTCAAATTCGCGATCCCGGCGGGGCTCATTGTGGGAACGTCTGCGTTCCTCACCTACATGGTGGTCTCGGGGTGGAACGTCAGCGAGGAGCATACCCAAGAATCGACGGCGGCTCTGCTGGCGTTGATCATCCCGTCAGCGTGGGTGGTGGCGACGATCGCCCGCCCACTCTCACCATGGAAGCTGCTGCTCGTGGTGATGCCGCTGCTTGGATATGGCGTCATTTTCGCGTGGCCGGCCACCCAGAAACTGTTTTTCCTCGACTCATCGAACACCGATATGATGTTGCAGGCGACGCTCATTGGACTGATCGCGGCCGCGCTCATCGAGGTACTGTGGTGGAT
>JAAYGH010000162.1 GCA_012727825.1 Trueperella sp. | reverse complement strand
TCCTCGGTGCTCAAGCCGTGTCCACCGAAGTCAGTCGGGACGAATGCCTTGAGGTAACCGGCCTCGCGAAGGTCATCCAGATCCTCGTGCGGGAAGGTATTGCTCTCATCCACCTCCGCTGCTCGTGATGCGATCGTTTCCAGCAATTCATTTGACAAAAAGGCCATTACGCTCCCCACAATCATTGACAGGCCACACGCGGATCTCGCGTGCGCCGAGATGATCCTACCTGAGCGAGCACATCCATCGAGTGCAAGCAATCAGGGCGATCGCATCAAGGAGGTCGGCGACACCTTCACGGTCAACATGACCAAGGAAGACGGCGATTACCAGACCGAAAACACCGTTTTCGCCTTCGCCGAGGGCCGTACCATCGGCTGGAAGAACGATCGCAATATCACCGACGACGTTCCCGTGGGAGCCAAGTGGCTCTGGGAGCTCGAACCGATCGACGCCGGCAACACCAACGTCACCCTGACCTACGACGCCTCGGAGATCGAGGACGCGGAGCTTCGGGCCGGAGCGATCAAGTCATTCGACGAATCGCATCTCGAGGACTCGCTCTCGGCGGTCGCTAGCGCCGTCGCCTGAGAGAACTCTTGCCATATGGCCGCTGCGGTATCGTGCCGCGGCGGCCATTGTCATGCCCACCAAGCACCGGAGACCCTCTATTGACATTCGATATCTATCTATCGATAATCGATATATGCAAAGCTTTACTCAGCGGGCGCTCATCGGCGTACTTGGCCTGTTCTTTCTTGGTCTGATCCTCGGGCAGATTTTCGTGCCTATCGTGGCCGAAGATATTGCGCATCAATTTCCGGAAGTGCGACACCTCGTACTTCCCTACTCGATCTTGGGTATCGCCACGCTTGCGTGCTTCCAAATCGCGGCGACCCTACTCGCGGGGATTCTATGGAGAAGCTCGAAAGGCTCATTCTTCAGTGACGCCACTCGGACTCTGATTGTGGCCACGGGCGCCGCATGCACGGTCGGCTTCCTTATCCCCGCCGCCACGGCGATTCACCTCTTGGCAACCATTCACGCGGGAGGACCAGGGGTGGTGCTCGGGCTTGCCGCATCGTTGATCGCCGCCATCGGTTTTGTAGGTCTCACCTATATTGCAACCAGGGCATTCGATAGCGCGCGGTTTGACCACGAAGAGCTCGGGGGCGTGATTTGATCAAGGTCAACATCAACGTTCTCCTGGCGCAGCGTGGCATGAGCGTGGCCGAGTTCGCCGACGCCGTCGACCTCTCCCCCGCCAACGTCGCCGTCCTAAAAAACGGCCGCGCCAAGGCAATACGCTTCTCTACTCTGGAGCGCATTTGCAAAGCGCTCGACTGCTCGGTGGGTGACGTTCTCGAATTCGTCGTCGACGACGAGACCGCCCTGTGATTTACTGGCGCAATGAGAGATGCGCAGCATGAGTCTTTCGCTCACGAGTTCTTAGCTCACGCCGTTGATGCGCCATACAACGCGCGCTACGACCGGCCGGCCATGTTCGAACTCATCGGAGACGTTCGAGGCAAGGATGTGCTCGACGCCGGGTATTTGACGCAAACGCCAAAACTACCCCCTGACCTCGGCAAACACAAACCTTCAAACGCGTGCAATAACGACCACCCTCGAAAGGCCGATTTTCACCCATTCAAGCCTCTAAAAAGTACTGCTCGATCGCGGTACTACTGGTAGCGTTTTCGGTGAGTGTTGGCATTTTCCACGTCGGCGTGGGTGCGGATTACCAGCGGAATTTTCGGCACTCTCGGGAGCAGTTTTCGTCGGCGCAGGTCTTCCTTCGTATGCTCAACCCATCGAACCGGAGGTGACGCCCGCGTCCGAGCCGCTCGAGGTGGCGCCGGATTCGACACCGGCCGATACGACCGAGCCGGCCGCCCCGGCTGCTGAAACCACGGAGTCCACTGA
>JAAYGH010000161.1 GCA_012727825.1 Trueperella sp. | reverse complement strand
GCTGCTGCTCCTGATGCGTCTTCGAGGCGGTCGCCGAGGGTGAGTGGCTCGATTGGGTTGCCGTGTTTGTCGAGTGGGATGCGTGCGGTGGGTGCTGGGGTGCCGGGTGCTGGTCCGCCGGCGAGTGCTGCGGCGGTGGCGGCTGCTGCTCCTGCAGTTTCCTCGAAGCGTTCCGCAAGGCTGAGCCGTTCGGGAGCGACGGTTGCGTCTGTTGCCTCGGATGCAGCCTCGGTTGTTTCCTCCGAGAGTCCGATCGGTGTGATTTCAACTGTCTCGTCCGTCGCGTCCGAGTGCGTATCGGTGCCCGCAAAATCGGCGCTCTCGGCCTCGACGGCGGTTGGGTCGGCTGGGTCGGTTTCCAGTTCGGGGGGCAGTGGGACGGGCGCGGACACCGTTGACAGTCCTGGCCACACCACGCTGTTGCGAATATCGTCTCGGCTATCGATGCCAAGTTCCTCGTCGATAAGTGCGTTGACCTCATCGCGGGTCGAGGCTCTCGGTGCCTCGTCTGAGATCGTGCTTGTCGCGGGGTCAGCGCTCGTTGCTGGGCCATCGCTTGTCGCTGGATCATCACTGGTTGCGGGAACGTCGCTGGTGGCGGAACCATCGCTGGTGGCGGAACCATCGTTGGAGGAGAGGGCTGCGGCGCCTGCCGCTGCGCCCGCCACGGATGCGCCTGCGACGGGTGCGCCTGCGGCCAATGTGCTGGCTGCGCCCGCATCGGCGAGTGCGTCGGGTCCAGTGGCCGTGCCGCTGATGTCCGTCCCACCGATGGCAGTACCTTCGATGGCAGTCCGTTCGACGAGCGTCTCGTCGAACGTTTGCGTGGCCTGTGGATCGACGTCTTCGTCGTCGCCGAAAATTAAGGTGTCATCGCTAGAGGGGCCGGCATCGTCGACCTGGACAATGTCGGCAAACTCGATCGGATCGGGATCGCGTGGCTCGGGTAGCGCATCGATACGGATGTCGCCCCATGGAACAAGGCGGCGGGTGAGATCGGCAGGGGACGCCGCGCCATCACCGTCGCGTTCGCTCGCCAACGTCGTGACCAGTTGGTCGGGAAGATCAAGGTTTGCCGCTTCCGCGATCACGGCGTCGTGATCCCACGGTTCGGGAAAATTTCGGCCAAGAAGTAGGGAAGCAAGTAGAACGGTGAGTCCGCGAGCCTCGTCGCGATCAAGGTGGGACACTTCTTTCGACGTATCGGCGCCGCCAAGAGCTGCATATACGCCGAGGCCGTCGACGACCACATCGCCTTCGGGGGTCAGGAAGATCGTTTCTGCTTTTGTGTGCAGATGGCGGACACCGTGGCGTGCGCCAGTAGCGATCGCGCTGGTTGCGCCTCCCACGATGGCGTGCACTTGATCAGCTGGGAGCGGCTCACCCGTCAGATAATCGGCCAGCGGGCGACCGGGAGGAATTTCGGTGATGTATGCGTGATCATCGTCGGCCACCACCTGAACAATGGCAACGAGGTGAGGATCGGATACGAGGGCAGCCCGGCGCGCCGCGTCGGCAACGATGCCACCCTGGCCGTCGTCGGGATTGATGACGACGGCGCGAACCTGACGCGACAGTGCGACGTCACGAGCAATCCATGCCGTGGCGTTGTCGAAATCCGGTTGGTACGCATACGGATGAGCGAGGTCGAAGCGCCCCGCGATTCGATACCCTGCGCGCGCGTATGAAGTACTCACTCGTCAACTCCCAGTTTTTTCCACATAGTTGTGCTAAGTCTAGCCCCGATTGGGGTCTCTAGCGTCTCATCGTCGAGATGCTGCGACGAAATCGTCCGGCTCGATGGGGTCGGATCGGCGGCCGTCGCGGATCGAGTGGATTAACCCGATGAGGAATACGGCTGCCACCACGCCTGCGATGATGACGGTGCCCACGTTTTCCCAATCGGCACGCACTCGAACGTGCAAAGTATCGGGAGTGCCCACGAGGTTACCGGCTTCGTTCGTCACGAAAACCTCCACGTCGACGTTGCCCGAACCGCGGGCCTCAACGGGAACCGACACGGTGGAGGTCGTCGACGCCGCTAGACGGACAGCCACGGGCTCGGGCGCCACGAGTCGAATATCTGGCGTATCGAGATGAACGACAACATTTACAGGTTCCGTAAACGCATTCGTCACCTGGATCGGCAGTGCTGAACTTTCAGAAATCATATTGATCGTCGACGACGTGTTAATCGTGATTGCCGTCCTCTGATCCTCGGTTGGGGCAAGACCAGTGATGTGTGAGTTGCGCCCGGAAGGATCCGAGCGCCACGCGACGGACAGGAGGCGATTAGCGCGGTCTGCGGCCATCGCGGTGAGTTCGTTGCCGTCCTCGAAGATCGCGGCCAGCTGCTCAAACTCGGACAGGCCCTGGTCGATGCGCTGGAGGTCTGCACCGCTGATCGCACCCTGCAGGGTCGCATCCGGCTCGATGAACCGACGTTCGACGGGTGAAAGCTCGCCCTCTTCGATCTGAGTGAGTGACGTGGCGTCGACCCAGGGGGTATCCATCACCGCGAGCGTAGCCCCGCGCGCCGATTCCCCAGCATCTCGTTGAACAACGACGACGACCGGGCGCGGATCGTTCGGACGCTGGCGGTGGTGAACGGCGGACAGCGCGACGGCGACTTGGCGCGAGTCAATCGTGTTGAGCTCGAGGCCCGGGAAGTCGCCGACGATGAGGTTGCCCGCGAGCGCGGAGCTCATCGCGGAGTGCGTGGCGATGGCGGGGGTCTCCTCGGGCAGCGCGATCGTGGTCAGCGCGCCCGGGGTGTAGGTGAGGGCGTCGACGGGTTTGAACACGGCGTCGGGGATGAGGAGCATCATCTCGAGGTCGGCCGCGAACTCGATCGTTTTTAGGCTCGGCGCGCTCGCGGGAAGGAAGACGGACTCGTCCACAAATTCTTGCGCCTGCGCGAGGCGGCCGGCGTCGGCGAGAGCCGCGATATCGGCGTCGTACATGGG
>JAAYGH010000018.1 GCA_012727825.1 Trueperella sp. | reverse complement strand
TCGTCGTGATTGGCGTGGACCAATCTCCGTGGCACGAGGCACTCGATGGCACGTCTGTGCCCGTCCACTACGTGACACCGGACGAGCCGAACCCGATGCGCGAAGCCGTGCGGAAGGCGAGCGAGTTCGCGCAAGGCGGCGACACCGTGATTCTTGCGCCAGCCAGTGCTTCGATGGACCAGTTCACCTCATACTCCGATCGGGGTGAACAGTTTTCGCGTGCTGTCCGCGGACTGGGAGGTCAACGTGCCAGTTCTTGAGGGACCGGCTCTAACCGACAAGGGCCGCATCCAGCGCGATGCCGTCCAGCGCGGCCTCGTCCTCGTTTTACTCAGTACGGTTGCTCTCGTGGCCATCGGTCTTGTCATGGTATTTTCTGCAACCGCGCCGACATCGATCCGGTCTGTCGATGCAGACCCAAATCAACAGCTTTTTTCGGTTGCTGTACGCCAGGTGGTCTCCGCGATAGGCGGGCTAATCTTCGGCCTCGTGCTCGCCCTGCTCCCAAGCAAAATCTTCAATTCGAAACTCGCTCACGGCGCGCTCGGACTTGGAATTCTCCTCCAGATCGGCGTGCTCGTCCAAGGTGGCGAGGGCGTGGGTGGCAACAACAACTGGCTCGACATTGGACCAATCGCAATCCAACCCTCGGAATTTCTCAAGCTCGCGATGGTCGTCTGGCTGGCCTACATGCTCGGCAGGCTCTCGCTGAAAGAAATCCAGGTTCCTGAAACCCTCGTGATTCCCACGCTCGGCTTTACTGCCTCAATCGGCGTCGTCGCGCTCGGTGGAGACATGGGCACCGCCCTCATTTTCGGGATGATCGCGCTCGGTATGTTCTGGTTAGCCGGCATGCGGGGCAAACACTTAGTGGTCCCGTTGATCATCGGCGCATTCTTCGCTGGTATTTTCGTCGTGGCTCGGCCGTCTCGTTTGCGCCGCGTGAGCGAATTCTTTGGCGATCTCGTCAACCTTCCCGATATCCACTCGCCCACACAGATTGAGTTCGCGCAGTTTGCGTTCGGCTCGGGCGGACTGACCGGTGTGGGTATCGGCGCGGGCAAAGAAAAGTGGTGGGACCTCAAGGCGGCACACACCGACTTCATTTTTGCCGTGATCGGGGAAGAACTTGGTCTGCTGGGCGTGCTGACCATCGTTGCACTCTTCCTCACGCTCGGTTGGGGGCTAAAAGAAATCGCGGTCCACCACCCAGATCGCTATGGCCAGTTGCTTGCCGGTGGAGCGGCTACGTGGCTCGCAGGGCAAGCGTTTGCCAATATGCTCGTCGTCGCCGGCCTCCTTCCCGTCTTTGGAGTGACGCTCCCGTTTATCTCCTATGGTGGAAGTTCGATGATCGCCACGCTGGGAATGGTGGGCATGGTCGTTGGATGCGCTCTGGGCGTACCCGGAGTCAAGGAGAGTTGGCGCGTTCGCGGTAAGCTAGCGCAAAGAACTCGAACACTCATACGGAGGAACGGATAATGGCTAATATCGTCCTTGCTGGTGGAGGAACTGCCGGTCACGTCAATCCTCTTCTCGCAACCGCGAACGCCATCCGTGAGGAGAGTCCAGGTAGTCACGTGGTGGCGGTCGGTACTGATGCCGGCCTTGAAACGACCCTCGTTCCGGAGGCTGGCATTGCGCTCGAGACGATCGAGCGCGTTCCACTTCCTAGGTCAATATCGTTTGATATCGTACGACTTCCGATGAAGATTCGGGCGGCGACGACCTCAGCCGGAGCCATCCTTGATCGGCACAAAGCTGACGTTGTGATTGGTTTTGGCGGATATGTCTCGACGCCGGTGTACCTGGCTGCGAAAAAGCGCAAAATACCCGTGGTGGTCCACGAAGGCAACGCGCGCCCTGGCATCGCAAACAAGGTCGGTGCTCGGTTTGCTGCCACGGTGGCGCTGACGTTCCCGTCCACGGCATTGCGCGCCTCAAAGGGAATTACGGTGTGCGTGGGCTTGCCACTCAAACGCGAAATTGAACAGCTCGCGGCGAGGACAGGTGGTCGCAAGGCCGCTCGGCGTGATGCAGCTGCCCGCTTCGGACTCAATCCTGACGAGCCGATACTGCTCATCACGGGTGGGTCCTCTGGCGCCCGCCACCTCAATGAAGTTTTCTCGCAAACTGCTGTCGATATTCGTGCAGCCGGCATTCAGGTCATTCATGTCACGGGCCGTGACAAGGACGGGCCAGTACGCGAATCGGCACCAGATGCCGGTTACGTCGTGCTCGACTACCTCGACGACATGGAAAACGCCTATGCGGCTGCAGACCTCGCGGTCTCGCGCGCTGGCGCTGGAATGGTTGCTGAGCTCTCGGCACTTGGGCTGCCAGCCGTGTTCGTACCACTTCCGATAGGAAACGGCGAGCAGGCGCTGAATGCGAAGGATGTCGTCAACGCAGGTGGTGCGATCATGATTGACAACAAGAACCTTGATGCGAACGCGGTGCGCCAACGAATTATCCCGCTCTTTGAAGGAGATACGCTCGAGAAAATGGCCGAACGGTCCACGGGTGTTTCACCC
>JAAYGH010000160.1 GCA_012727825.1 Trueperella sp. | reverse complement strand
CTTTCCCCAATCGTGCCGTCAGCGGTGCTAGGAATGTGCTGGCCGTCAATTTACGCCGCGCTCGGCTCGGTGATTGTGGATGATTACCCGGTGATCGAGGGACTGCTCAACGCCGTCCACCTTGATCACACCGAAAATCTCGACACCGATAAGCTCGCTGGTCTCGACCACCTCGATGCGCGCAGCCGCTGCACCTCCTACTCGGAGTCCAGCTCGGGCCGCGTGGTCGTCGTCGAAACTGAACTCACCCACGAGGGCGAATTCATCGGTTCGTTCATCGAACGCTTCGCCATCCGCGGCCGCGTATTTGGCAAGGAGCTCCCCGTCGATCCGCCGTACGCAGGTGGCATCGAGCAGGAAATTTCCGATACCCCGCGGTCGGTTCTTCGCCGTGTGACCGTGACTGCGCCGGAAGACATGACCCCGTTCGCAATGGTCTCGGGCGACTACAACCCGATCCACAGCTCCCACCGCGCCGCGAAAGTTGCGGGCTTGCAGGCACCGCTCGTTCACGGAATGTGGCTTTGTGCCGCCGCCCAGCATGCCGTGTCCGCGACCGACAAGGACGGACACCGCTGGCACATCCAAGGCTGGACCTACCGCATGTACGGAACGGTGGACCTGAATGACGAGGTGGACATCTCGGTGGAGCGCATTGGCTCCGTCGATGGTGGCGGCCTCATCCTCGAGGTCAACTGCCGCGTGGATAAGGAAGTCGTGTCGCAAGCAACTGCTACCGTCACCCCGGCTAAGACTGCATACGTGTACCCGGGCCAGGGCGTGCAAAGCCAGGGCATGACCCTCGATGAGCGGGCGTCTTCGCCGGCAGCACGCGACGTGTGGGAGCGCGCTGACAAGCACACGCGCGAGGCACTCGACTTCTCGATCCTTGCCATCGTGCGCGATAACCCGCAGGTGTTGACCGCGAACGGCGTGACCTATCGTCACCCGGAAGGCGTGTTGAACCTGACCCAGTTCACGCAGGTCGCGCTCGCGACCGTCGCGTTCGCCCAGACTGAGCGTCTGCGCGAAGCAGGCGCTCTGGTGGAGGGCTCATACCTTGCCGGACACTCGCTGGGTGAGTACAACGCGCTGTCCGCCTACGGCCAGATCTTCCCGCTTGAGGCGGTCATCGAGATCGTCTTCCATCGCGGTTCGACGATGCACAACCTCGTCCCGCGCGATGCGGAAGGCTTCTCGAACTACCAGATGGGCGCGTTGCGTCCGAACCAGTTCGGGGTCGGTGACGATGGCGTGGGCGATTATGTTGCGTCTGTTGCCAAGGCCAGTGGCGAGTTTATCGAGATCGTTAACTACAACCTGGCAGGCGAGCAGTACTCGATCGCTGGAACAATTGCAGGCATTGAGGCGCTCGCGGCCGACGCAGGTCGGCGTGCAGAGGAAGCCGGTGGTAAACGTCCGTTCATGCTCGTCCCGGGTATTGATGTGCCGTTCCACTCGACAGTCCTTCGAGATGGCGTCCCGGATTTCCGGGAGCTGCTCGACGCCCTGTTGCCGAGCGAGATCGATCCAGCGATGCTGGTCGACCGCTACATTCCGAACCTCGTGGCACGTCCGTTTGAGCTAACTGAGGCCTTCTTGGATTCGATCCTCGAGGTGGTGCCGTCAGAAACGGTCTCCGGTCTGAAAGCACGCTGGGCTGATGTCTCCCTGGAGGCTGAGGCCGGAACGATTACGCGCGACCTGCTCGTGGAGCTTTTGGCGTGGCAGTTTGCCTCGCCGGTGCGCTGGATCGAGACCCAGGATCTCCTCTTCCGTGGCGTGGCCGATGGTGGCGCTGGTGTGGAGAACCTCATTGAGATTGGTCTGGGTGCCGCTCCGACGTTGGCCAACCTCGCGTCAAGGACGCTCGGCCAGCCGAAGTTCGTCAACCGCCGCGTGAGCGTGTACAACGTTCAGCGCGATGCCAAGGCTGTCTACAACGAAGATCAGGCGACGGCCGAGCCTCTCATGGCAGTTCCAGTGGACTCTGCGCCTGAGGAAGCCGCGGGTTCCGCTTCAACTGGAGCGGATGAATCCGCGCCAGCACAAAGTGGTGGGCAAGCGACCGACGCTACACCAGCACCCGCTCCGGAAGCAGCTCCGGCAGCCGCGCCTGCGGCCGCCGCACCTGCATCATCGGGCCCCGTTGATGAAATTAGCTTCGACGCAGCCGATGCAACCCGCGTGCTGTTGGCAGACTCGAACAAGCTGACCTACGAGCAAGTAGGCGACGCGGACACCGTCGAATCACTCACGAATGGAGTGTCCTCGAAGCGCAACCAGGTGCTTATGGACATGGCCTCCGAGCTCAATCTTTCCTCGATTGACGGAGCTGCAGAGGCATCGGTGGCAGAACTATCGAAGACGGTCAACAAGCTCGCGCACAACTACAAGCCGTTTGGCATGGTCCTGTCCGAAGCGATGTCCGACCGTATTCGTAAGCTCTTTGGTGCTGCGGGACTGCGGCTGGACCATATTGCTCAGCGCGTGTCGGACACGTGGGGTCTAGGTGAAGGCTGGACGGCATGGACGACGGCCGTGATTTTGCTTGACACCCGCGAAGGCAAGTCCTCGCGCGGCGGAGAACTCGCGCAACTTCCGGCAAGTCCAACATCGGTAGCCGATGTCGACGCTCTGATCGACGCAGCTGTGGAACGCGTGGGAGCGCTCAAGGGCGTGGCCGTGTCCAAGCCGAGCGCTGGTGGCGGCGCAGGCGGTGCGGTCGTTGACTCCGCTGCTCTCGATGCCTTCTCGGACGAGATCACGTCAGTGCTGGCGAATAACGCACGCGATCTGCTGGACCGGTTGGGCAAGACAACGCCAGACGTATCGGCTCAGATGGAGGACACGGCGCTCGTTGAGACCGTGACCGCCGAGCTCGGCTCGAACTGGCCAAAGCTCGTGGAGCCCAGCTTCTCAGCCAAGAAGGCCGTGTTGCTCAATGACCGCTGGGCGAGCGCGCGAGAGGACCTTGCGCGCCTCGTCAATGGCGAATTGAGTGTCGTGACGAGCGAGGCACAGGCAAATCGCGGCAAGTTTAGTGAAAATTCGACCGATACCGGCGAATTTGGGGCCAGCGAGGCCGCTAGGTCACTGAATCTGTCGACCTTCGTAGGAACCGGCGCCGAAGTGGCGCGTCAGGCGGAGTATTACGCGGCCAATGCCGAGGTCTCCGTCGAGGTGCGCGAGACGCTCCTCGAGATCGCGAAGGTAGCCGTTGATGAATCTGCTGGCGAATACAGCGGGCAGATCGCCGTGGTTACAGGTATGACCCCGGACTCGATCGGCGGAGCGGTGACTAAGCGTCTGCTTGCTGGGGGTGCGACTGTCATTGCGACCGCGTCGCGCGTCGACCAGAAGCGCCTGTTGGCCGGTCGAAACCTGTACCGCGACAATGCGCGTAGCGACGCGAGTCTGTGGCTCGTGCCCGCGAACCTGTCCTCGTACCGTGACATCGATGCATTGGTGGAATGGATTGAGAACCCGGTTCGCGAGACGGTGGGTGGTCAGACGGAGGAGAAGAAGCCGGCGATGGTTCCGGACATGCTTTTCCCGTTTGCTGCTCCGCGCGTCTTTGGCATGATGGACCAGGCCGGTGCCGACACCGAGAGCCAAGCACGTCTGATGCTGTGGGGCCTAGAGCGTCTGCTCACGGGTCTTGCCAAGATCGGTACGGATACGGATGTTGGCCATCGCATGCATGCGGTGCTTCCAGGTTCGCCAAACCGAGGTCTTTTTGGTGGCGATGGTGCGTACGGCGAGGTCAAGGCCGCGTTCGATGCAATCATTAATAAGTGGAAGGTCGAGCCGTGGGCTAACCGCGTGACCCTTGCGCACGCGCGCATTGGATGGGTTCGCGGCACGGGCCTCATGGGCGGCAACGATCCGCTTGTGGAGGCAGCTGAGGCTGCTGGAGTTCGCACGTGGTCGACGGACGAGATGGCTGATCAGCTCGTTGGTTTGGCATCGGCGCAAGCGCGCGCGAAGGCCGGCGAAGAGCCAATTGACGCGGACTTGACTGGCGGACTGGAGGCGATTGACTTCCCGTCGCTCGCTCAGAACGCCCGCGTCGAGGCCCAGCCAGAAGAATCTGACGAGGGCGGCGAGACCATCTCGGCGCTACCGAGCCCGCAGGTTGTGGGGCTTCCCGAGTACAGCGATGTGTGGTCCGATGGCACCGCGCGCCCGGAAGACACGATCGTTATTGTGGGCGTCGGAGAGGCTGGCCCGTGGGGCTCCTCGCGCACGCGCCTGTCGGCCGAGTTGGGCATTCAGGCGGACGGCGAGGTTGAGCTCACCGCGGCCGGCGTGCTCGAGCTCGCGTGGATGACGGGTCTGCTGACCTGGCACGAGGCGCCGAAGGCCGGCTGGTATGACGCGGAGGATAATTACGTCGACGAGTCGGACATCTTTGAGCGCTATCGCGACGAGGTGGTGGCCCGCGCAGGCGTTCGTCGTCTGTCAGACGACGGTCCGATCCAGGACGGCGGCACCATTGACATGGTGACGGTGTTCCTTGATCGACCGGTGACCTTCTCAGTCAACTCCGAGGAGGACGCGCGTGCCTACGAGGCGGCCGATCCGCAGTTTACGCAGGTAACCCCGCCGTCGGTGGACAGTGCCGAGTGGCAGGTGACGCGCAAGAAGGGCGCAACGACGATGGTTCCTCGTAAGACGACCCTGTCACGCTTCGTTGCGGGACAGTTGCCCGAGGACTTTGATCCGACCCGCTGGGGTATCCCTGCGTCGATGATTGAAGGCGCGGACAAGATGGCCGTGTGGAACCTTGTTACCACGGTGGATGCCTTTATTTCGGCAGGCTTCGAGCCCGCCGAGTTACTTGAAGCGATCCACCCGACTCAGATTGCGTCAACGCAGGGCACCGGATTCGGTGGCATGAGCTCGATGCGCAAACTGTTCGTCGAACGCTTCCTTGGTGAGGATGTGCCGCAGGACATTTTGCAGGAAACTCTGCCGAACGTCATCGCGGCGCACACGATGCAGTCTTACGTGGGTGGCTACGGTGCGATGGTTCAGCCGGTTGCAGCCTGTGCGTCAGCGGCCGTGTCGCTCGAGGAGGGTCTCGATAAGATCACAACCGGCAAGGCCCAGTTCGTGGTGACGGGCGCGAACGACGATATCTCGGTGGAGTCGCTCGAAGGGTTCGGCTTCATGAATGCGACCGCGG